>JBBITS010000105.1:5238-8938 GCA_037440665.1 Chloroflexota bacterium | reverse complement strand
CCCCATCGAGCAGGCCGTGCTGTTCTCAAAGGTCCAGACCTACGCCAGCGATCTGGAGATCAGCTACGACAGCACGCTGAAGGCGTTCATGGCCGCCCTCGACACCAAGGACCAGGAGACCGAGGGCCACGCCGAGCGCGTGGCGCGGATAACGGTCGCCGTCGCGCGGGCCATGGGCTTCCCTGATGACCGCCTGCTCAACATCGAACGGGGAGCGCTGCTCCACGACGTGGGCAAGATCGGCGTGCCGGACCACGTGTTGAAGAAGGAAGAGGAACTGGACGAGGGCGAGTGGGAGGCGATGCGCCGCCACCCGCTGCTGGCGGGCCTCATGGTTTCGAAAATCGGCTTTCTGGAAGGCGCGCTGCCAATCCTCCTGTATCACCACGAACGGTACGACGGCGGCGGCTATCCCTTCGGTCTCGCTGGCCCGAACATCCCCCTGGAGGTCCGCATCTTCAGCATCGTCGACGCCTACGACGCGATGACTTCGGACCGCCCGTACCGCCAGGCTATGAGCCACGAAGAGGCAATGGAAGAAATCCGTCGCCACGCTGGTGGCCAGTTCGACCCTGAGCTGGTGGAGAAGTTCGAGGAGGTCGTCGGCAGCATTGACCTCGGACCCGCCCGCCATGGGTCGATGAAGGCGGCCAGCGTCCTCCGTCTGCCTCACCAGCGTGTAGAAGACGCCGCCTGAGCGATCAGAGATAGCCCAGCCCGGCGGAAACAGCGAGACCGGCTGCTGCTGACGCCAGTCCGGTCAGCCACAGGGCGGGCGTGATGCGCGTCTCCGGCCAGCCGATGGCCTCGAGGTGGTGGTGCAGCGGCGCTATACGGAAGATCCGCCGGCCTAAACGCAGCGCGACGACCTGAATGAAGCTCGACGCCGCCTCAGCCAGATAGACCACTGAAACGAAGAAAAGCAGCACGAGCTGGTCGGCCATGACTCCGGTCACGGCGAGAAGAGCGCCCGCGCCCAGCGCCCCGGCGTCGCCCATGATGATCTTCGCGGGGTGGCGGTTCAGGTAGAGAAACGGTAGGAGGACGGCGATGGCCACCAGCGCCATTGCCATCGCTTCGTTGCGGTCCGTGAGGCCAGCCGCCAGCGCCAGTGCTCCCATCGACATCAGCAGCAGCCCTCCCGCCAGTCCGTCGAGGCCGTCGGTGATGTTCACGGCGTTGGAGAGAGCTATAGCGGCCACGGCGGTGACGGGGATGATCCAGAGGCCGAAGGCGACCTCGTCGACGATGGGCAACGTTTGATCTCGCGTCCCAGCGGCGTAGACGGCCCAGCCGGCGAACGCCCCGGCAGCCGTCTCCATCACGAGCTTGGGGAGGGCCCCGAGGTCGCGCCCCGAGCCTCCGCGGCGGCGCCGCGCCTTCGTGACGTCGTCGACGAGGCCGATGAGCCCGAACCCGGCGATGGCCGCCGCGGCCGCGCGCGTCTCTGGCTCCCACAGCGCCAGCAGGGCGATGAAGGCGACGCCCATGCCCATGGCGCCGCCAGCGTCGAGCAGGCCGGCCTTCCTCGCGTGCAGGGCCACGAACGCCCGGTTGTCGATGTCCTCCCGCAGCGTGTGGACGACGCCGAAGTGGAAGCGCCGGAGCAGGCGCAGGTTCAGCGGCTGCAGCGCCGCCGTCGCGACCAGAGCCGCTGCAGCGGCAATGAACGCCGCAGTCATATCCCGATTACCTCGGTCGAGTGGCTCATTGGACGCAGTGTAGGGGATGGAGGCTGGCGCGTCAGCGGCGTCTCGGACCGCCGTCCGAATGCTAGACTGCAGCGATGGATTTCCGGACGCTGCGACATCGTGATCGCGGCCGCGCCGCTGCGGCCGCTCTTTGCGCCCGAAGGCTAGACAGGCGCTGATGGACCGGGCACACATTCGTAACTTCTGCATCATCGCCCACATCGACCACGGGAAGTCCACGCTGGCCGACCGCTTTCTCGAACTGACGGGCACGCTGTCCTCCCGCGAGATGGCCGAGCAGGTGATGGACCAGATGGACCTCGAGCGCGAGAAGGGCATCACCATCAAGGCCAAGGCCGTGCGGATGCAGTACCGGGCAGCCGATGGCCAGGACTACGAGCTAAACCTCATCGACACGCCGGGGCACGTGGACTTCGCGTACGAGGTCTCGCGCGCGCTGGCGGCCTGCGAAGGCGCCATCGTCGTGGTCGACGCTGCCCAGGGGATGCAGGCGCAGACCCTCGCCAACGTCTACATGGCGCTGGAGCACGACCTGGCGATGATCCCGGTTGTCAACAAGATTGACCTGCCCATGGCCGAGCCCGGTCGGGTCGCCGACGAGCTGGTGCGCTCGCTAGGGTTCCGGCGCGAAGAGATGCTGTTCGCGTCGGCGAAAGAGGGGACGGGGTGCCGGGAGATTCTCGAAGCCGTCGTCGAGCGCATTCCGCCGCCGTCGGGCGACGAGAGCAGACCAGCGCGGGCGCTGATCTTCGACTCGAAGTACGACCTGTACAAGGGCGTGCTGGCGTACGTGCGGGTCGTCGACGGTCGCCTGCTCCCTCGCCAGGACCTGCGCCTGATGGCGACGGGACGTGTCGTCGAGCCGCTGGAACTGGGCGTCTTCCGTCCGGCGCTCACCGAGGTCGGGATGCTGGACACGGGCGAGGTGGGCTACGTCGCGACCGGGCTGAAGGACGTGCGCGAGGTCCGCGTGGGCGACACCATAACCGTCGATGCGCGCCCGGCGCCTGCCGCGCTTCCCGGCTATCGCCCGGCTAAGCCGATGGTGTTCGCTGGCCTCTACCCAGCGCAGGCCAACGACTACAACCTGCTGCGCGATGCGCTCGACAAGCTGCAGCTCAGCGACGCATCGCTGGTGTACCAGCCGGAGTCGAGCGCGGCGCTCGGCTTCGGCTTCCGCTGCGGCTTCCTGGGTCTGCTGCACATGGAGATCGTGCAGGAGCGGCTGGAGCGCGAGTACAACCTCGAGCTTCTCGCCACGGCCCCGAGCGTCGAGTACCAGGTGACGAAGACGGACGGAGAGGAAGCGGTCATCGACAGCCCGGCGCAGCTTCCGCCGCCGCAAGAGGTGGCCGAAATCCGCGAGCCGTGGATGAACATCACCGTCATCTGCCCCGACCGCTACGTGGGCGCTGTCATGGAGCTGGTGACAGGCCGGCGCGGCATCTACCGCCGCATGGAGTATCTGGACGTGGCCGGTGATGGCGGGGCGACGGCGAAGGGCGAGGCGCGCGTCCTGCTGGAGTACCAGGTGCCGCTATCAGAAATCCTCGTCGACTTCTACGACCAGCTCAAGTCGCGGACGCAGGGATACGCGAGCCTCGACTACACGTTCTCGCACTACGAGCCCGCGAAGCTGGTGAAGCTCGACATCCTGGTGAACAACGCGCCCGTGGACGCGCTTTCGCTCATCACCCACCGCGACGGGGCGACCCAGCAGGGGCGGAAGCTGGTCGAGAAGCTGCGGTCCCTCATACCCCGCCAGCTCTTCGACGTGCCGATACAGGCCGCGGTGGGCGGCCGCATCGTCGCGCGCGAGACCGTGCGGGCGATGCGCAAGAACGTGCTGGCCAAGTGCTATGGCGGCGACGTCACCCGCAAGCGCAAGCTCCTCGAAAAGCAGAAAGAGGGCAAGAAGCGCATGAAGCGCGTTGGCAACGTGGAGATCCCGCAGGAGGCGTTCATGGCGGTACTGCGTCTGGAGGAAT
>JBBITS010000105.1:0-5228 GCA_037440665.1 Chloroflexota bacterium | reverse complement strand
CGGGAAGCACCCGATTCCCTTTACCCTCGTTCTCGCGGCCTCCATACTGACGCTCAGGCCGCTATATGACCCCCGATTCGCAGGACTCATCGCCCGAGGACCCGCCACTCCGGCCACCGGCTCGCCCGGCCCGCCGATGGTCTCTGCGCAGGCCGCGCGCCGGCCGCCTTCGCCAGGCCTTCAATCCGTTCGAGGGCATCCCATCGCCCCTGCCGGGGCGCGGTCCTGGTCCGCACCCCGACACGTCGCTGGAAGAGCCTGTCACGCCCGCGCAGGAGCGCGCCATGCGCAACCTGTGGTGGGACGGGTTCTTCGCCGAGGCCAGCGAGACCATCTGGCTCGGCTACCTCACGGTCTACGCTCTGACGTTCGGCGCGGCCGAGGGGTTCGTCGGCGTGATGGCCGCGGTGGGGGCCGTTGTCGCCGCTCTCTCCATGTGGCCGGGCGCGGTGCTGGCGGAGCGCACCCGCCGCTATCGCTGGATCGTCCTCGTGACCGGCGGCGGCCCGGGCCGGGTCCTCATTCTTGTCATGGTGGCGCTGCCGTGGATGGCTTCCGACAACACGGCCCTGGGGGTGCTCCTCGCCGTGTCGCTGGGGCGGGCGTTCCTCGGGAACGTCGCGATGCCAGCCTGGAGCGCGTTCGGAGCGGAGTTCGTGCCGTTGGGGCTCCGTGGGCGCTACTTCGGTTCGCGGAACTTCGCGCGCCAGGTGGCTGGCCTCATGGTGGCACCTCTGGCTGGCCTCCTCATCGAGCGCGTCGGCGGCGTCGAGGGCTGGCAGCTTGCCTGGGTTGTGGCGTTCATCCTCGGCGCGACGGCGACGGGGTTCTACGCGCGCATCCCCGAAGAGGCCGCCGACCCTCGGCTTCGCGCGACGCCGTCGCAGGGTCAAGCGCCCGCAGAGCCGCGGGCGTTCCTGAAGGATCGAAACCTCATGTGGCTGACGGGCACGGTCGGCCTGTTCCACACTTCGGTGATGCTGGCCGGGCCGTTCTTCAGCGTCTACCTAGTGCGGCACCTGGGGGCGTCGGCGCTGTGGGTAGGCATCACAGCAGCGGCGGTACCCGTGGGCGGCCTCATCGCGCAGCCCCTCGTCGGACAGATCAACGACCGTCTGGGCGCGAAATGGCTCCTGGTCGTAAGCGGCTTCCTGCTGCCGGCGCTGCCGTGGTTCTGGGCCATCGTCACGGAGCCGTGGCACGTCATCTTCATCAACCTGGCCGCGGGCGCGTTCTGGTCGGCGCACCAGCTTGGGACGTTCAATCTCACGCTAGCCATCGCGCCGCCGGAGAAGCGCGCGACGTACTCGGCCGTGCAACAGGGGGCAGTGTTCGTCGCGGGCGCCATCGGACCGCTCATCGGTGGCCCCGTCATCGGCCTGGCGGGCTACAAGCTGATCTTCATCGTTTCCGGCGCCGGGCGCGCGGTGGCGACGGCGCTGCTCATGCGGACAGTGCGCGATCACCAGGCGCACTCGCCGACGACGGGGCTAGCCCGCTGAATTGGCCCGCAGTTCGCGAGGAGCGCGCATCTCGCTCGTGGGGCTCCACGCGCACGGCGACCCGTCGGCAACGACGCGCGCCGCTAGTCCCCAGCCGAATCCTGGCTCGAGAGCCTGAACCTCGACGAACAGGGTGTGGCGTCCCGGTGTCGCGGGAACGGTGACGCGCGTGTGGCCAAGCCGGATGCGGCCGTCGGCGCCTGCCGGAGGGTTCCATCGCCACTCGCCCTCGTGGACCAGGGCTTGGTCCCACCACACACGGGTGTGGTCGCTGTAGCCGAGTTCGAGGATGACCTCGTCTGCGCCCGCTGGAACATCCACTTCTGCTGCGGCCACGGCGTGAGCCTCGGGCTCGGCGCGATAGAGCCGGTTCAGGCACAACGTGCCGTTGTGTTCGCTCGTAGCGGCTTGCACTTCGCGGAGGCCACCGCTTCCCGGATCGAGCCTCGCCACAAGCCAACGGGTGATGGCGCCGTCAGGCGGCGTCACCTTGGGCGGTGGCGCATCCGGCGGCGGCAAGTCCAGAGGAACTACCTCGAACGTGGCGAAGTACGTGTCCAGATAGGCCCACAGCCCCACGCCGCCCTCGCGAAATCCCGATCGCAGGGGGAAGGTGGCCAGCACCGGTGTCTCGTCGTCGACGTAGACCTGCGCGATCTGGGGCCAGACATCGATGCGCAGCCGGTGCCAGCGCTGACTCTCGAGAGGCGCCGTCGCCAGGCCGTCGGCGTCGCCGAAGACCTGCCACGTCGTCGAGCCGTTGATGACCGGGTCGTACTGGATCGCCTCGGGTTTGCCTCCGGCGGCGGGCGCGAGATAGATGGTCTCGTGGTTGTCCACGTCCCGCATGTGGAAGCAGACACCCGCGTAGCACTCGCCGGGACCGCCGCTCAGAGTCGTCCGGACGGTGTAGGGCGGGACAGGGTTGACCGGCGCCACGACCGGCCTGCCGCCTCCGATGGTCAGGGCTTCTCGTTCCAGCCAGGTCACGAGCTTCGCCTCCGGGTCGTGCAGAACCCAGCCATCGTGCCCGGCTGCGAAGTCGTGAGAGAGCGTCTTTGGAAGTGGATGCCGTGTCATGGCGCCTCGCGGGCCTAATCCTTTCCCAGGTAGGCAGCTGTGTCAACCGGCGCGGCCGGTCTTCTGTGGGGCGAGCGGCGGCTCCGATACAATTCCAGCGCCGTGGACGAGCACGCCCTCAGAACGCTGGAATTCGACAAGATCCTCGCCCGCCTTGCCCGGAAGACGTCCTTCTCGGCGGGCAGGGAGCTGGCGCTCGCCCTGCGCCCGAGCGCCGAGCGCACGGGGGCGCTGCACCGTCAGCGGCTGACGGCCGAGGCTCGCCGTCTGCGCGAGCTGAAGCCGAGGACGGGGCTGGACGGCGCGCGCGACGTGCGCGAGCTGGCGGGCAAGGCGGCGCTGGGTGGCGTGCTGGAGCCCGCCGAACTGCTGGACGTGGCGTCGCTGCTGACGGCCGCTCGCGAGGCGCACCAGACCATCTCCCGCCTGGCCGGTCCGCTGCCGCTGCTGGCGGAGATCGCCGGGCGCATCCTGCCGCAGCAGAGGATCCTCGACGAGATCGAGCGCAGCGTCAACGCGCGCGCCGAGGTCACCGACGCTGCGAGCCCTATGCTCGGCGTGCTGCGCAGGGACATCCGCACGGCGCACGACCGCCTGTATTCGCGGCTCCAGGAGATACTATCGGGCGGCGTCGCGAAGGGGTGGGTGCAGGAGCCCATCGTCACGCTGCGCGACGGACGGTACGTCATCCCGGTGAAGGCCGACTTCCGGGGACAGCTCAAAGGCGTGGTGCACGACGTGTCGTCCAGCGGCGCGACGGTGTTCGTCGAGCCTCTGGCGGTGGTCGAGCTGGGCAACCAGTGGCGCGAGCTGCAACTGGAGGAACAGCGAGAGGTCGAGCGCGTGCTGCGGCGTCTGAGCGCGGAGGTGGGCGCGGCCGTCGAGGCCATCGTGGCTTCGGTCGAGGCGCTGGCGGAGATCGACCTGGCGCTGGCCTGCGCGCGCCTCGGCGACGAGATCGGCGCGCCCGAATTGCCCCGGGGCGACGGCGAGGAGGCGTGGCTCACAGAGGCGCCGGGCGAACTGCACCTGCTGAACGCGCGCCATCCGTTACTGAGCGGCAACGTGGTGCCGGTGACGATCACCGTGGGCGGCGGCTATCGCGTCCTCCTCATCACCGGCCCCAACACCGGCGGCAAGACCGTTGCGCTCAAGACGGCGGGGCTGCTCTCGCTAATGGCCGCCGCGGGGCTGCCCGTGCCTGCCGACCGCGAATCGCGCGTGCCGGTCTTCGCGTCGGTGTACGCCGACATCGGCGATGAGCAGAGCATCGAGCAGTCGCTCTCCACCTTCAGCAGCCACATGACGCACATCATCCGCATCCTGCGCGAGGCCGCGCCTGAGAGCCTGGTGCTGCTTGACGAGCTGGCGGCGGGAACCGACCCCACGGAGGGCGCGGCTCTGGCGCGCGCAGTGCTGGAGGAGCTGCTGCGCATCGGCTGCGCGACCGCCGCGACGACGCACCACGGCGAGCTGAAGGCGTTCGCGCACACCACGGACGGCATCGTTAATGGCTCCGTTGAGTTCGATCCTGCGACGCTGGCCCCGACGTATCGTCTGACCATCGGCCTGCCCGGGAGGAGCAACGCGCTGGCCATCGCCGAGCGGCTGGGCCTGCCGAAGGACATCATCGCATCGGCGCGGGAGGCGCTGGGTGAGGAACACGTGCGGGTAGAGACGCTTCTGACCGACATAGAGCGGGAGCGCAGGGAAGCCGAGGCGGCGCGGCGCTCGGAGGTGCTCGCCCGCAAAGAGGCCGAGGACATCCGCGCGCGCCTGGAGCAGAAGCTGGAAACCATCGAGGAGGAACGGGCGCGAGTCATCTCCCGGGCCGTGGAGGAGGTCGAGCGCGAGCTGTCGGAAACCCGGAAGGCGCTGGAGGAGACCAAGCGAGAGGTGGAGAGACAGCGCGTGGAGGCCGCCGCGCGGAAACTGGAGCAGGCGCGGACGCGGGCGGAGGAAGCGAAGACCGGCATCCAGAAGAGAGCGCCCCGGCCCCGCCGCAAGAAGGCGGCGACGCCGTTGGGGCCGCCGCCTTCGGAAATCCGCCCCGGCGATCTCGTCTGGATCGCGGGCATGGAGCGCTTCGGCGAGGCGCTGAGCATGCCTTCGGAGGGCGAGGTCGAGATCAGGCTCGGTCCCCTGCATAGCCGCATCCGTCTGGAGCAGGTCGAGCGCGTGCAGCGGCCGCACAGCCGAGGCGCGTCCCGATCCGAGGTCGTCGCGCCCGAGCCACCTCCCCAGGTGGCCGCCGAAATCGAGGTTCGGGGCCAGACGGTGGACGAGGCCCTTCCCGTCATCGAGCAGTACCTGGACGACGCGTTCCGTGCCGGTATCTCGACGGCGCGCGTCGTGCACGGCAAGGGCACGGGCATCTTGCGGAGCGAAATCCGCAAGCTGCTGGCGAAGCACCCGCTGGTGCGGGAGTTCGAGAGCGCCCCTCAGCACGAAGGCGGCGACGGCGTGACCGTCGTGCGCCTGGCGGTGTAGGGCGATGATCGCCGTGCTGGCCGGCGGCGTTGGCGCTGCGCGCTTCCTCGATGGCCTGATGCAGGTTGCGGCCCCGGAGGACGTCACGGTCATCTCGAACGTCGGCGACGACGAGGAGTTCTTCGGCCTGCGCGTGTCGCCCGACATCGACATCGT
>JBBITS010000104.1:0-8986 GCA_037440665.1 Chloroflexota bacterium | reverse complement strand
CTAACTTGAACGCATAATAACTGTACGAGCCGGAGACCTGTCCACCCAGAGCGGTCGTGACGGTACGTCGCAGCGTTCCCGAATGATACGGAGGGCGTCTCGCGCGGGGCAAACCACGCCGGGCCGCCTAGTCGAGCCTGTATTCGATGCTGCGCGCGTGGCCAGCGAAGCCCTCGTGGTGGGCGATGCGCGCCGCAGGTTCGCCGAGACGGCGCAGGGTCGCGGCGTCGACATCGATCACGCTCATCGCCTTCAGGAAGTGGTGCACGCTCAAGGGCGAGGAGAATCGGGCGGTGCCCGCCGTCGGCATCGTGTGACTCGGCCCGGCTGTGTAGTCGCCCAGCGACTCCGGCGACGTGTCGCCGACGAAGACCGCGCCGGCGTTGCGCGCGGCCCCGACCCAGCGGCGGGCGTCCTTCATCAGCAGGCACAGGTGCTCGGGCGCGTACTCGTTGGCCAAGCTCATTGCCTCTTCCAACGACCCAACGACCACGGCGCCGCCGCGTTCCTCGAACGACGCTCTGGCTACGGACGCCCGCGGGAGATCGGCGAGCTGCCGCTCGACCTCGCCCGCCACGCGCTCAGCGAACGCCCGCGACGTGGTTATGAGGATGGGCGATGCCAGCTCGTCGTGCTCGGCCTGGGCGATGAGGTCGGCGGCGCACAGACGAGCGTCTGCCGTGCTATCGGCGACGACGATGGTTTCGCTTGGTCCGTAGAGGGCGTCGATGCCCACGTCGCCGAACACCTCGCGCTTGGCCACGGTCACGAAGACGTTGCCCGGCCCGCAGACGACGTCAACCCGCGGGACGCTCTCGGTGCCGTAGGCCATCGCGGCGATCGCCTGCGCTCCGCTGACGCGAAAGACGCGATCGGCTCCGGCGAGCTTCGCCGCGACCAGCTTGGCCGGCGCGACCTTGCCGTCGCGGGAGCACGGCGTGCACAACACTACCTCGGGCACGCCCGCCGCCCTTGCCGGGACGACGCAGTGGATGACCGACGACGGGTAGACGGCCCCCGCCTGCGAGGGCACGTACACGCCACCGCGATCTACTGGCCGCACGACGCTGCCCACGCCGTCGAGCGAGAACGACTGCGCGGCGTGGCGGCGCTGCGCCTCGTGGAACGACTGCAGGCGTTCGGCGGCGACGCGCAACGCCTCGACCAGCTCCGGCTCGACCCCGTTGAACGCCGCCTCGATCTCGCTGGCGGTCACCTCCAGGTGGTCGACGTCGGCGCCGTCGAAGGCGCGCGTGTAGTGGCGCAGGGCGTCATCGCCGCGCTCGCGCACGTCAGCGATGATGCGCCTGACGGTCTCCTCGACCGTCAGGTCCGCGCCGAAGACCTCGCGGGTGCGACGTCGGACCGATTCCGGCAGGTTCGCCATGCCCAGCGGCTTACGGCGAAGGATGGTCGCGCGCGCATCGGCTTCGCCCTCGCAGATCCTCACGAGAGATACTCCTTCACCTTCTCGAGCGACCGCTTCCGGGCGGCGTCGAGGAAGCCCTGCAGCCGGTCCTGGCCCACGCGGACGACGGTTTCCTCCAGCAGTTGCGGCACGCGGCCCAGGAACTCGTCGAGAGCCTCTGGGGTTTCTACACCGTAGGCCTTCAGATGGCGGCCGGCCAGCAGGCGCAGCCGCTGCCAGTCGGGCCTCTGCTTGATGATGTCCAGCGATATGTCGCGCCACCGGAGCAGGGTCTCGCGCTCGATGAAGCTCACGTAAATCTCGACAGTCGAATCCTCGAGCGCCCGCCGGATGTGATCGACAGCGTCCGGGTCGTCGCGCTCGCGCCGATCCATCTCGAACTGCAGGACGCGGTCCATGAGGTTGGCCAGCACTTCGCCCTTCATGGGCGAACGCTCGCCGAAGCACGGGCGGTACACGTCGCGGATCCACTGCTCGTCGAGAACGAGATGCGTGATGTAGCCAGTCAGGAACGACACCGTCGGCGGGTTGAGGTTGGCGGCATCGGCCAGCTCCGGGTACTGGCGAAACAGGTTCTCCACGCCGCTCTGCTCGTCGAAGCAATCGAGGTCGAAGAAGTGCGTGCGGCTGCGCTCCCAGCGCGTGAGCACACGGATGTCGGGTGCCGTCGACCCGAGGTAGTACGCGCCCTCGTCGGCGGCGACGTGGGTACTGGCCAGCAGCCCGGATATCTGACGCGCGAGCGTCATGTGCATGCCGATGGGTGGCATTACGCGCCTCTAACGCCGGTTGGCACGCCGACGGCCTCGAACTTCCTCGCTACCAGATCGAACAACTCGCCCCTGCGGCCCGGCGGCCGCTGCGCCGGTCCAATGAGGCAACTGGTGGACTCCAGGACCGGCTCCAGTATCTTCAGCCGGTTCGCCCGAAACGAGCTTCCCGTCTCGGTTCCCTCGATGAGCAGTTCGGCGTCCTCGGGGACGAACGCCTCGGAAGCGCCGGTCACGGGCACGATCCGGTAGCGCCCGACGTGACGGTGGCGGGCGAAGTGGTCGGCGATGTTCGCGTACTCCGACGCCACGCGGATGGCTTCGACGCCCTGGCCGCGCCAGTGTGCCACGGCCTCCTCTAGCGTTTCCGCTGGCACCGTCTCGTGCACGGCGGCGGCGACGGTGTAGGGCGCGCGCTTCAAGTCCACGAGTTCCCGCACAGGGCTCGACGGGAACTGATACAGGTGGGACCGAAGCCAGTCGCGGCCCGTGATAGCCAGGTCGAACTGGCCCAGCGCGACCTGCTGGGGCATATCCTGCGGCCGGATGACCTTGAGTTCTACGCCATCGATGCTCACGGCCGGACGCCGCTCGCCCGTCTGGCCGTAGCCCTCGACGGCGATACCCGCCTCGCGCAGCGACTCGACGGCGTGGCGCTGAGCGTGGCCGTCGGGGAGAGCGATGCGGAGCATCTGGCGTTGGGCACGTGTTGGAGCCGCCCGGAACTCCTGCTCGACGGGAAACGAGAACGGCGGCATGACGGCCCGGCCTCCGGCCCGGAGCAGCGGCGCCAGCGCGGGCGAGAGGTCCTTCGTGGCCAGCGACCGCCGGTTGCCGATGAGCCACGCCGAGCTTTCGAGAATCGTGCTCAGTTCGCGCAGGCCGTAGGATTCGACCTCGCCGTCGCTCAGCGACAGCAGCGCCAGGTCGGCATCTTCGGGCGGGTACGCCTCGGCGGCGCCCCAGACCGGGAACACCTGGTACCGCGGAAGGCGCAGCGCCAGCGCGAGGGTCTCGGCGATGTTCGGGTGCTGGGTGACAATGCGCACCCCTCGCGGCCCGGCGCCCACAACCTCGGGCGCGGCCAGCGCGAGCCGCGACCGCCCGAACCCGAGGTCGCGCAGCGGCACGAGATTTTCGTTCGGATACCGGATGAGCTGTTCGCGCACCCAGCCGAGGTCGCAGATGCCCAGATCGTAGTTCCCCAACGCCACCTGGATGGGAATGTCCTCCTCGCGAAAGACGCGGAAGGACAGGCGTCCGCCGTCGAGGGTGAAGCGCAGCTCACGCGAGCCGGAGGCGTAGCCGGGTAGGTTGAGGCCGCACCGCAACAGGACGTCCGCGGTCGGCGCGCGCAGCTCTCCCCGGGGCAACGCGACGCGGATCACTGCGCGCCTCCCAGCGCGGCGACAACGTCGGAGAGCGAAGAGAAGGTGCGGGGCTTCGCGCCGTCGGCTGTCAGCGTGAAGCCGTTGCCCGTCGGGCGCAGCCGGACTGCAGCTGCATCGCCGCCTGAGCCAACGAGGCAGGGCTGGCCAAGCGCCCGCAGACCGGCCGCGGCGCGGAACGCCGCAGCCAGCGCTTCCGGTGTGACGCCGTCGGGTTCGACGACGACCGCGGGGGCCGCTTCGGCGCCTTCGGGCCGCAGCAGCGCCATGAGGCTCGCCATCTCGAACGCGAACCCCGATGCCGGGATGGCTTTACCCTGCACCAACTCGACGAGGTGGTCATAGCGGCCGCCGCCGCCTAGACGGCGGCCGTCGGCCTCGAAGCGGAACACCGGCCCCGAGTAGTACTCGAACCTCCGGGCGAGCGCGGCCTGAACCGCGGGCCGCAGGCCGCATGCCTCCAGCGCCGCGACCAACGTCGCGAGTTCGGCGAAGGGCGTTTCGAGTTCGGGGATGGAGGCCGACAGCGCGCCGCGGACGTTGCTAAGGTAGGCCGACCCGCCGCCTTCAATGTCGAAGAGAAGTCGGAGCGGCGCATCGAGGTCGGGCAGCAGGCGCTCCAGCTCGGTCACCACGCCGGTGTCTTCGTCGAGCAGACGCTGGTAGAGCGCGACCTGCTCGTCGCGGCGGAGGCCCGTGCGAGCCAGCAGTGCCCGGACGATGCCCGCGTGGGACACCTTGAGCGCGAAGCCCTCGATGCCGAGACGGCGCAAGACCTCCGCCGCCAGCAGTGCGAGTTCAACGTCCCCGGCGGGCGCGGTGTCGCCTATGAGTTCCACGCCGGCCTGCCACTCCTCGCGCTCCTCGCCGCCCGTCGTGAACCGGAAGACGTTCTGAACGTAGCAGAGGCGGGCGAGCTTGCCGCCGTCAAGGGCCTTGGCGTACAGGCGGGCCGCAGGGATGGTGGCGTCGGGGCGAAGGACAACGCGCTCGCCGCTCCAGCCGTCCCAGTCGAGGAACGAGTACACGCGGTCGAGCGTCTGGGGAGACAGCGTGCCGGCGGACGTGAACAGGTGCAGGTACTCGATGGTCGGCGTGCGGACCTCGCGGAAGCCCCACTCGCGGCAGACGTCGATGAAGGTCCGCTCGGCGCGGCGGAACCGCTCCATGTCGTCCGGCAAGAGATCGCGCATGCCGGGGCAGCGCTGGGACTCGCCTTCAGTCACCGGGCTGTGCCCTCCAAAAGAACGATGCAAACAGGCGGACGCCCTCCCGCTTCCGGCGTCTGCGTGTTTGCATCAGGGATGTCGTCCGCGCGACGCGACCCAATTCTAGCGCAGCGTCTCGGGGGCGAACAAACGAACGGCAGAAGGCAGAGGGCCTCCGCTGACGCTACAATACTACGCATGAGGGGGGAACGAATCGCTGCGGCGCTCGCTGCGGCGCTCGCGGCGCTGGCGCTGGCCAGTTGCGGGCGTTCCTTCGAGCCGGGCGCCGTTCACCTGCTGACCGTCGAAGGTAACGTGGACCCGGTCCTCGAGCGCTACGTGGACCGTGGCATCGGCGATGCCGAGGAGAACGCAGCGAGGGCTGTCATCATCCGGCTCGATACCCCAGGCGGGCTGCTCGACTCCACCCGCCAGATCGTCAAGCGCATCGACCGGTCGGATGTGCCTGTCATCGTGTGGGTGGCGCCGTCGGGCGCGCGCGCCGGATCGGCCGGGACCTTCATCACCATCAGCGCGCACGTGGCGGCGATGGCCCCGGGCACTAACATCGGCGCGGCGCACCCCATTAGCGGGACGGGCGAGGACATCGGCGAGGACCTGCGCGAGAAGGTCACCAACGACGCCGCAGCGCTCATCAGGTCGCTGGCGCAGCAGCGCGGACGCAACGCCGAGTGGGCCGAGAAGGCCGTGCGCGAGAGCGCCAGCATCTCGGCGACCGAAGCCGCCGACCTGAACGTGGTGGACTTCGTCGCGGAGGACGTCGAGAGCCTGCTGGCGCAGTCCGACGGACGGCAGGTCGAGCTGCCGTCGGGCATGACGACGCTGGAGGTGGCCGGCGCGCGCGTCATCAAGAACGACATGACGTACTGGGAGCAGTTCCTCTCGCTCATCGCCGATCCCAACCTGGCCTACCTGTTCCTGAGCCTCGGCGGGATTCTGCTGCTCATCGGCCTCTTGAGCCCTGGTACGTTCGTGCCGGAGACCGTCGGGTTCGTCATGCTGGTCCTCGGGTTCTTCGCGCTTTCGGTTCTGCCCTGGAACTGGGTGGGCGTCGTGTTGCTCCTGGCGGCCGCCGCTCTCTTCGTGGGAGAGGCCTTCACCGCCGGATTCGGCTTCCTCGGTATCGCCGGGATCGTGTGCCTGATCCTCGGCGGTCTGTTCTTGACCGACACCACCAACACCGACTTCCAGGTGTCGCGCTGGTTCGTGTTAGGCCTCGGTGGCGTGGCGGGTGTCTTCATCCTTATGGCCAGCCATGCCATCATTCGCACGAGGCGCATGCCCGCGTACGCCCCGGGCGAGGCCCTGGTCGGCAAAGCCGCCATCGCCAGATCGGACCTTGATCCAGGTGGTATCGTCTTTCTCAATGGAGAGCGCTGGCGGGCCGTCGCCGAGAACCCGCCCGTCCGCGAAGGCGAGCGCGTGAGGATCACGCAGGTGAGCGGCCTGACCGTCGTGGTCCGCCGTGAACAGGAGGAGCAGCATGACACAGATTCCTGAAGGCCAGCCTGCCGGCAAGGAAACCGAGCCTCAGGTGGCGGGCGGCCTCGCCTCGTTCATCCGCTGGATTCTGACCGTCCTCTCGTTTGTGCTGCTGCTGCCCCCGTGGGGATTCATCGTCTGGTTCTACTCCGTGCGCATTGTGCAGGAGTACGAACGCGGCGTGATCTTCCGCCTGGGCAGGCTGGTAGGCGCGCGCGGCCCCGGCCTGTTCCTCATCCTGCCCATCATCGAGCGGATGGTGAAGGTCGACCTGCGCATCGTGACCATGGACGTGCCATCTCAGGAGGCCATCACCCACGACAACGTGACCGTGAAGGTCAACGCCGTCATCTACTTCCGCGTGATGAACCCCGAAGACGCCGTCGTGAAGGTCGTGGACCACTTCCGCGCCACGTCGCAGATCTCCCAGACCACATTGCGCAGCGTCCTCGGCCAGTCCGACCTCGACGAACTCCTTTCCGAGCGAGAGCAGATCAACCAGCGGCTGCAGCAGATCATCGACGAGCAGACGGAGCCCTGGGGCGTGAAGGTCTCGACCGTCGAGGTGAAGGACGTGGAACTCCCCTCGGGCATGCAGCGCGCCATGGCTCGTCAGGCGGAAGCCGAGCGCGAGCGCCGCGCGAAGGTCATCAACGCCGAGGGTGAGTACCAGGCGGCTGAGCGCCTGGCGCAGGCCGGACACGTCATGGCGACCGAACCGGCCACGCTGCAACTGCGTTTCCTGCAGACCCTGTCCGAGGTGGCGACCGAGAAGAACAGCACCATCGTCTTCCCTGTGCCCATCGACTTGGTCAAGACGATGACCGACACGGCCCAGGCCATCGCCGCTGCCGTGTCCGGCGGCCCGCCAGCGCAGGCTCGAACGATTCCGGTGCAGCCGCCCGAGGGCGGGCAACAGCAACCGGGCGAAGATCAGGCCTGACCGCGACTACTCCGAGAAGGCAAGGAGACCTCATGCCTCACGTGACCGCCAACGGTATCCGCCTGTTCTACCGCTCCGACGGCGACGGCGAGCCGGTGATCTTCATTCAGGGCCTGGGCGTAGATCATCGCGGCTGGGCTATGGTGTCGAAGGCGGTGAGCGCCCACTACCGCTGCGTCTCGTTCGACAACCGCGACGTAGGCCAGTCGGACATAACGCCGGGAGATTACGACGTGAGCGACCTAGCCCGCGACACGTTGGGGCTGATGGACGCTTTGGGAATCGACCGCGCCCACATCGTCGGCGCGTCGATGGGCGGCGCCATCGCCCAGACCATCGCCCTTGAGCGCCCAGAGCGGCTGAGGAAGCTCGTGTTGGTCACTACGTACACCAGCGGCGACCCGCGCGGCAGCGCCATCTTCGGAGGTCAGGCTTTCCTGCGCGCGCGCCTCGACCGCGCCGACTACTGCCGGGTCACGTTTCCGTGGGTCTACACCGTCCGCGACTATCAGCGCGAGGGCTTCGTAGAGGAGATGATCCGGCGCACAGCGGAGAACCCCCTCTGGCAGCCGCAGGACGCCTACGAGCGCCAGGTGCGCGCCACCACCAGCTTCTTCAGCGAAGACCGCCTCGGTCTCATCAAGGCCCCTACCCTCGTTATCGCCGCCCGCGACGACCTGCTAACGCCCATGCGGTTCACGGACGTGCTCATGGCCGGCATCCCGTGCGCGCGTCTCCACGTCGTCGAGGGCGCGGGCCACGGCGTGCTCTGGACCGACCCCGGGGAAGTCGCCGAGGCCATCGTCGGCTTTCTGAAGGAATAGCGGCTACCTCGCGTCATCCCGGCCTTGATCCTAAGGGTGGCCGCGACAATGATCGGGCGCGCCCCGTCGGTCGCGGGCGCCGCCGCATCCCTGAGCCTCCAGAAAGGGGAATTCCATGAAAGGCAGAGCCGCCATCTTCCTCGGTCCCGGCAAGGGCTACGAGATTCAGGAGCACGACGTACCCGACCCCGAGCCCGAAGGCATCATCGTTCGCGTGTCGATGGCGGGCATCTGCGGGTCGGACCTGCATATCAACCGCGGGGACTCGCCGGTGTTTCAGTTCATGGTCGGCGGCGTCGTCGGGCACGAGATGACTGGCCGCGTCCACAAGCTCGGCGCACAGGTCACGACCGACAGCCTGGGACGGCCGCTGCAGGAGGGCGACCGCATCGCCTACGCGTACTTCTACCCCTGCAACCGCTGCTACCAGTGCAACAAGGGTCAGTACGCGGCCTGCCCCAACAAGCTCGCCCGGATGTCCTCCGGACCCAGTAAGTTCAACGGCGCCTACGCCGAGTATTACCACCTGAAGCCGGGCCACTGGGTGTTCAAGGTTTCCGACGAGCTTACCGATGAGATGGTGACGCCGGTGAACTGCGCGCTCTCGCAGGTGACCTACGGACTGAGCGAAGCGGGCCTGAGGTTCGGCGACACGCTGGTGATCCAGGGCGCGGGCGGTCTCGGCATCAACGCCTGCGCCGTCGCCAAGGAGATGGGCGCCGAGGCGGTCATAGTCATCGACGGCATCGCCGGGCGGCTGGAGCTGGCGAAGAAGTTCGGCGCCGACGAGGTCATCAACATCAACGACTACGCCACGGCGCAGGATCGCGTCCAGCAAGTGATGGACCTCACAGGAGGGCGCGGCGCCGACGTCGTCGCGGAGTTCGGCGGCGTGCCCTCGGTCGTGCCCGAGGGCCTGCA
>JBBITS010000103.1:0-8988 GCA_037440665.1 Chloroflexota bacterium | reverse complement strand
AAGCCGCCGAGCAGAGCCGCCGCGAAAGCGCCCCGGATGAACACGAGGTATGTGTTGTCCTCTGCAGGTCCGGGCGCGCGCCGGGGAGGTGACGGCGTCATGCTCATCGCCATAGCGCGCCCGGACGTCTGCGGCGTCAGTTGCCCGCGCCGAGCGACGCCGCGACCTGGCCAGCCAGTTTGTCGAGCATCTGCTTTGTGCCGATGACGTGCCGGTTCATCTCCAGCTCGCGCGGGTCGATGCCCAGCGCGAGGCCGATGAGCTGCGGCAGGTGGATGATGGGCACGTCCAGCTCCTGGCGCACTACGCCCGCCGCCGCCGGCTGCTGGCCGTCGAGGTTCAGGTGGCACAGCGGACAGGGGGTGACCATCGCGTCGGCGCCCTCGCCCTTCGCCTCGCTGATGTGGCCGCCGGCCTGCTTCAGCGAGTTCTCGCGGTTGATCGTGAGAATGGGGAAGCCGCAGCACTTCTTCTGGCCCGAGTACGTGACAAGCTCCGCCCCCGTGGCCTCGATGACCATCTCCAGGTAGTGGTCGCGTGGTTGGTGGTCGTTGATGCCGAGGATCGCGCTGGGCCGGAGGATGTAGCAGCCGTAGAACGGCCCGAGCTTCAGGCCCTTCAGCGGGCGCTTCACCATGCCCTTGAACCGATCGAGACCGAAGTCCTCCACCAGCACCCAGAGGAAGTTCTTGATCTCCAGGCCGCCGGCGTAGTGCAGGCCCTCCTCGGCCAGGGTGCGGTTGACTTCGGCCAGGTACTCCGGGTCACGCGAGAGCTTGTCGTTGACCATGCTCTCGACGCCCTGGCAGGTGCTGCAGATGTTCATCAGCGGCAGACCGAGACGCTGGGCCATGGCGAACGTGCGCGCGTTGAGGACGTCGGCTAGTTGCGGATTGTGCTCCTGGATCACGCCGGCGCCGGTACAGGCTGCGTCGTCCAGCTCGACGAGGTCGATGTTCAGTTCCTTCGCCACCCGGACCATCGAGGTGTACAGCTCGGGCGTGGCGCCCTTGGAGACGCAGCCGGGCCAGAACGCGTACTTCATCCCTTGACCTCCGTCTTCTCGTTGCGCTCGTACTTGCGGAACAGGCGGCGAACGTGGCTGATGCCCGGAATCTTGTGCTCCAGCGGGGGCACGAGCTGCCGCACGGGAAGCTTGCCCCGACGCAGGAAGCGCAGAGCGGTCGGCGCTTCGCGCAGGAGGCCCGGCACGTTGAGCATCCCCAGCGACCGCGGAACCATCAGCGCCTCGTTCAGCCGGCCCGACGACTCGATGGAGATGGCGAACGCCTTGGTGTGCCGCGCGCCCGTGTTGCCGGTCAGGCCGTTGTTCATGGCGGCCTGACGCAACTCCATGATGCGATCCATGGGCGCGACGCCCTTCGGGCACACTTCGACGCACATGTTGCAGCGTGTGCAGTCCCAGATACGCTGTGCTGGCTGTACTCGCGGAGGCGCTCCACCGTCATGCCGTCGCGCGGATCGCCGACGAAGCGGTAGGCCTTGGCGAGCGCCGCCGGGGCGATGAAGCTCTTGTCGACTTCCAAGACCGTACAGTCCGAGACGCAGGCGCCGCAGTAGATGCAGTTCATGGTGCGCGCCAGGTCCATCATGGCCGCGTTGGTCGCCAGATATTCGCGCTCAGGCTTGGGGCCGACGGGCTGGAGCCACGGCCTGATCTGGCGGACCTTGGACCAGAACGAATCCATGTCGGCCACCAGGTCCTTGACGACGGGCATGTTGCCCATCGGCTCCACCGTTATCTCTTCGGACTGTTTCGCCATGTCCGCGGTCTTCGTCTTGCAGGCGAGCCGGGCGCGGCCGTTGATGCGCATGGAGCAGGAGCCACATATGGCACTGCGGCACGAGCAGCGGAGCGCCAGGCTGGCGTCCTCGAAGTCCCGCACCTGGATCAGCGAGTCGAGGATCGTCGCGTGCTCGGGCACGTCGATCTCGTAGGTCGAATAGCGGGCGTTCTGAGGGCCGTCGCCGGCTTCGGGGTCGTAGCGCCTGACCTTCAGTTTGACCTGCATCAGTACGTCCTCACTTCTGGCTGCCAGCGCGTGACGGTGACCGGCGCGTAATCCAGACGCGGCCCTTCGGGTGTGTGATAGGCCAGCGTGTGCTTCATCCAGTTGTCGTCGTCGCGATCCGGGAAGTCGCGGCGCGTGTGTGCGCCACGGCTCTCCTGACGCGCGAGCGCCCCCGCGACCATAGTGTGGGCCACGTCGAGCATGAATCCCAGTTCGAGCATGGCGATGAGGTCGGTATTGAAGACGCGGCCCGCGTGCTGCAGGCGCAGGCCGTCGTACCGCCTCTTAAGGCCGTTCACCGTTTCCAGCGCCTCTTCGAGCGCTTCCCGCGTCCGGAAGATGCCCACCTTCTCGCGCATCATCTCGCCCATCTCCCGCCTCAGGGTCGCCGGCCGCTCGCCACTGGCGCCGTCGCCCGGCGGCTGAGCGAGCTCCTGGATGCGCTGCTGATCGGCCTGCAGGACGCTTTCGGACAGAGCCTTGCCGTCGGGCGTGTCATGAGCGTAGCGCGCCGCCGCCGCTCCCGCGCGCCTGCCGAAAACGATAGTTTCGAGCAGCGAGTTCCCGCCCAGGCGGTTCGCGCCGTGAACGCTTACGTTGGCGCACTCGCCCGCGGCGTACAGGCCGGGCATCGGCGACGCGCCGTCGGCGTCCGTCTTGATGCCGCCCATGGAGTAGTGCGCGCCCGGCCGGACCTTCACCGGCTCGTGCACCATGTCGGCGTTGGCGAGGTCGATGGCCAGCTCGCGAATCTGCCACAGGCGCTCGTTGATCAGCTTCTCGCCGAGGTGGCGCACGTCGAGGAGCACACAGCCGTCGACGCCGCGGCCTTCGTCGATCTCGGTCTGCTCGGCGCGGGAGACGACGTCGCGGCTGGCCAGCTCGAGCTTGTTGGGGGCGTACTTCGCCATGAAGCGCTCGCCGTCCTTGTTCAGCAGGTAGCCGCCTTCGCCGCGCGCGCCCTCGGTCATCAGCACGCCCGAGTCCTTGAGGGTCGTCGGGTGGAACTGCATGAACTCCATGTCCTGCAGAGGCGCCCCGGCGCGGTAGGCGATAGCCATGCCGTCGCCGGTGCAGGCGATGGCATTGGACGTCGGCTGGTACACGCGGCCTAGGCCGCCGGTGGCCATTACAACGGCCTTGGCCTGCACCGCGACGAGGTTGCCCGTCACCATCGGCAGAGCCACCGCGCCCCGCACGGCGCCGTCGTCTACGATGAGCGAGGTGCAGAAGTACTCCTCGTACACCTTCACGCCCAGCTTGAGGATCTGCTCGTACACCACGTGCAGGATGGCCTGCCCGGTGATGTCGCCGACGTAGCAGGTTCTGGGGAAGCCCGCGCCGCCGAAAGGCCGCTGGGCGATCTTGCCGTCCTTGCCCCGGTTGAACGTCGTGCCCATGCGTTCGAGTTCGATGATGTCGCCCGGCGCTTCGCTGGCCAGAACTTCGATGGCGTCTTGGTCGCCCAGGTAGTCGCTGCCCTTGACGGTGTCGAAGGCGTGCGTCTCCCACGAGTCCTCGTCGCCGAGGGCGGCGTTGATGCCGCCCTGCGCCGCGCCCGAGTGGCTGCGCATGGGGTGGAGCTTGGTGATGATGGCGACGTCGGCGCCGTCGCGCGCGGCCTCGATGGCCGCCCTCATACCGGCCAGTCCGCCGCCGATGACTAGAACTTCGTGTCGTAGCAAGGGTGTTCTCCCAGTCTAGCGGCGAGCCTGCGCCCTCGCGCGCAGCATAAATGCCGCCCAGGGCGGCATTAGGTCGCTTTGCTGGAGGTGCGGCGAGAACTCATCGCAAGAACGGCGTCCTGGCGCCCGTTGTGCGGCGACAGTTCCAGTCTACGGACCGTCACCCGTAGGTTCAACCGTCTGTTGCGCCTCATCGCCGAACGGGCCCCGCCACGAGGGCGGCAGTTCGCAACCGATGGCCGTCATGATTGCGTCGTCCAGGGCGCGGGCCGCTTCTCGCCAGGTCGAGTCTGCGACGCGCTGGCCGGGGCCGGCGGGAGGCGGCGTGAGGGTGAACGCCGCGCCGAAGCGGACGACCAGGTCTTCGCCCTCGGTGAACAGGGCGACAGGCAGAATGGGAACGCGCCCGCCGCTCAGGTGCGCAATGAACAGGCCGCTGCCGGGGCGGGGCCGGCGCAGGACGCCGTCGCCGCCCGCTTCGGGCATGAGGCCGGCGATCTCGCCCTGCGTGATCCACGCCTCGATGTCGCGCATGGCGGCCGCCCTTTGCATGGCGAAGGGCGCGCGCGGCTCCATGAGCGCGAACCCGTACGTGCGCGCGATGCGCTCGAACAGCCAGCGGACGGCGCGCATTGGGACCGTGACAGGACCCACTCGCTGCGTACGCTGCGTCGTGATTGTCCAGTGCACCTCCGCGCGGTCTGGTCTGGCCTCGGCCACGGCCAGCGAGACGGCCATGCCGGCGAAGGGCATTGCCACCTCCGGGCGGTCGAGGTGGTTGGCGACGATGATGACCGGCCCCTCGCGCGGGACGCGCGCGGCTCCCTCGACGCGAGGCGGGCGGTTGCTCTGGACGATGATGATGTGAGAGTCCTTCGCGAAGGACCTTCGCCGTCCCAGGATGACGTCGAGCAGCCACGGCGCCATGTGACGCGGCGGCCAGCGGTAGGGCGTCATGTCCGGGTTACGGAAAGAGGGTCGGCCGCTGCTGCCAGAGCAGCATCAGCGCGGCGAGCGTCTTGGCGTCTTCGACCGCGCCGCGCCGGACTTCAGCGATGATCTCGGCCGCCGTCATCGGCGCTACCTCGATGTCCTCGTCGTCGTCGGCGGCCAGCGGGTCGGGCGTCAGGCCCTCGGCCAGGAAGACGTGCTGGTACTCGGTGTCGTAGCCGGGCGCGAGGTAGAAGCCACCCAGCGACGTCAGCTTCTCGGCGCGGAACCCCACCTCCTCTTGCAGCTCGCGCGCGGCGCAGGTCGCCGGGTCCTCGCCGTCGTCCAGGCTGCCGGCGGGCAGTTCCAGGAGGGAGCGGCCGGCCGGATGGCGGTACTGGCGCACCAGCAGCAACCGGTGATCCTCGTCGAAGGCGACGATAGTGACGCCGCCGGGATGCTCCACGACCTCGCGCCTCCCACGGCCGCCGCCGGGCAGCGCAAGTTCGTCCACGCGTAGGCTGATGAGGATGCCCTCGAACACGCGCTCGCTGGACGCGACCGGAGGAACCTTATCCTTCGTCATGACAGGTCGAGAACCATCGCGATCTCGTTGCAGCCCGGGAACTTGGGGCAACGGTAGCACTCGTTCCACACCTTGCGCGGCAGCGTCATGACGTCGGCCTGGCGAAAGCCCAGCTTCTCGAAGAAGACCGGTCGGTAGGTGAGGGCGAAGACGGTCGCCAGTCCCAGTTCGCGCGCTTCGGCGATGCAGGCCTCGACCAGCGCCGCGCCCACGCCCGACCCCTGGCGACATTCCTCGACAGCCAGTGATTTCACCTCGGCCAGATCGCCCCACATGATGTGCAGCGCGGCGCAGCCTATCATGCGGCCGCTGTCGCGCACGACGAAGAAGTCGCGCAGGTTTTCGTAGACCTCGGCCATGGTGCGGGGAAGCATCTCGCCTTTGGCGGCGAAGTGGTTCACGAGGTCGTGGATAGCCTGCGCGTCGCCGGGCAACGCCTTCGTCACGGCGACTTCAACACGCGGTTCCGAGGTCATGCGGGCGCTCCCCAGAGCGCGGGGCTGCTCTCGATGCCCTCGTCCTCGGCCTGCGCCGGCCGGAGCCAGCCCAGACGTTGGGCGATATGCGTCAGGTACTCACCGGGATCGCCCAGGCGCACGAAGCGCGCCACGTGGGGGCTGATGGCCACCTCGGCGTGGTCGCCCTGGGACAGCTCCAAGTTCGCCTCGCCGTCCACGCTGAGGGAGGCCAGCGGCCCCGCGGCCAGCCGCACACGGATAACGGCGTCGGGCGGCAGGACCATGGCGTTGCGCGACGCCATGTGCGGGGCGATGGGCGTCAGCAGGAGATGCTTCGACTCCGGATGCAGGATGGGTCCGCCCGCCGACAGCGAGTACGCCGTGCTGCCCGTCGCCGTGGCCACGATGACGCCGTCGGCGCGCAGGTCGGCGATGATAGCGCCGTCCACGCCGATCTCCAGGTGCACCGTGTGACCGAGCGAGGCGCGGCCTACGACGGCGTCGTTGAGCGCGTGCAAGCTCGAAGCGCCCGCCGCCGTGAAAGCCTCGACCTTCAGCATGGCGCGCGTCTCGATCCGGCCGTCGCCGTGGATGATGTCGGGCAGGCGCTCCATCGCGCCCGCGGGGTCGAGTTCCGTCAGGAAGCCCAGACGGCCCATGTTGACGCCGAGCAGCAGCGTGTCGTGAGGGACCACAGCGCGGGCGCCGCGCAGCACGGTACCGTCGCCGCCGACGCACACCAGCAGGTCGGTGCCCGGCGTGTGCTCGTGCGTGGCACTCTCGTCCCAGGCGTCGCCGACCCAGACGTAGGGAACCTCGCCTGAGGCGACGCCGCGCAGTTCCTCGGCGAGGCTGCGCGCGGCTTCGAGCTTCGGGTGGTGGACGATGCCGATCTTCTTCATCGACCCCAGGAGGATAGCGTACCGGCGGCTGCCGCCGCACGGACGGCGGCTACACTCTGGGCGTCTCCAGGAGTAGCAGGAACTCGCGGTTTCCAGTCGGCCCGAGCAGAGGCGACGTCGTCAGCCCGCGGACGCGGAAGCCGCGCCGGACGGCCCAGGCGGCCACCCTGCCTATGACTGCGGCGTGGACCTGCGGGTCCTTCACGACGCCGCCCTTCTTCACTTCATCGCGCCGCGCCTCGAACTGCGGCTTGACCAGCGCGATGACGGGCGCGCCGGGACGCAGAAGCCTCGCCACCGGCTCCAGAACCTTGGTCAGGCTGATGAACGACACATCGATGGTGGCGATGTCCGCCTTCGCGCCGCCGGGCAGCTCCTCCAGGTGGCGGATGTTCGTGCGTTCCAAGACCGCCACACGCGGGTCGTTGCGGATACGGTAGTCGAGTTGCCCGTAGCCCACGTCGACCGCGAACACGCGGGCCGCGCCGCGCTGCAGCAGGCAGTCGGTGAATCCGCCCGTCGATGCTCCCACGTCGAGGGCCATGCGTCCGCGCACGTCGAGGCGGAAGATATCGAGGGCGTGTTCCAGCTTCTCGCCGCCGCGGCTGACGAAGCGGGGCGGCGCGGCGACCTCGATGGCTGCGTCGTCGCGCACGCTGGCTCCGGCGCGGCGGGCGGGCTGCCCATCCACCGAGACCTTGCCCGCGAGGATGAGGGCCTGGGCCTTCTCGCGGCTCGCGGCGAGACCGCGCTGGACCATGAGGACGTCGAGGCGGACCTTCGCGCTCACGGGCCGAGCATAGGCGGCGGCCCCGGCGGGGTCAAAAGGCGCGAGGAGTAACCGATCACATTGGTTATCAGGTTGCGTTGATTTCGGGGTAGGGCGTGGTTACCATGCGCCCATGACACAGGACGAGGCGGCCCTTCGCGTCTCCGCCACCGCGTCAGAAGCTGCCGAACGCGTGGCCTCGCGCGGACTTCTCTCCCACCTCAAGTACGTCGTGCTCTCGATGCGCCCGCGCCAGTGGACGAAGAACGGCATCGTCTTCATGGCCTTCATCTTCTCCATCGGCCAGTCGTGGCACCTCGACGATCCGGACACCTGGCTGCCCATGTTCCGCGACTCGCTGATCGCGTTCGGCCTCTTCTGTCTCGTGTCCAGCGCCGACTACCTGATCAACGACGTTCGGGACCGCGAGAGCGACCGGCTGCACCCGAAGAAGCGAACGCGGCCAATCGCGGCGGGGCAGGTGTCGCCTGCCGCCGCTACTGGCTGGGCAGTGGCCCTCGTGGCCATCGGCGTCGGCGGCGGCTTCGCGCTGGAGTGGAAGGTGGGCGCGGTACTGGCCGGCTACCTGGCGCTGATGCTTACCTACTCGTACTACCTGAAGCACGTGGTGCTGCTGGACCTCGCGGCCATCGCCGGAGGGTTCGTCCTGCGGGCGATGGCCGGGGCGTTGGCCGTCGACGTGCCTATCTCCCCGTGGCTCTACGTCGTGACGGCGCTGGGCGCGCTGTTCCTCATCATCAACAAGCGGCGAGCCGAAATCCTCCTGTTGGACGCCGACGCTGGCAACCACCGGCCGGTGCTCGAGGAGTACAGCGCCGACCTGCTGGACCAGATGGCGTCCACGGTTACGGCGTCGACTCTCATAGCCTACGGACTGTACACGTTCACCGCCGAGGGCCTGCCCGAGAACCACTCGATGATGCTCACCATCCCCTTCGTGCTGTACGGCATCTTTCGCTACCTGTATCTGGTGCACAAGAAGGACCAGGGCGGCAGCCCCGAGGACGTGCTGCTGCGCGACGCGCCCCTGATGGTCTGCATCGTCCTCTGGATGGCCACGGCCGGCGCTGTCCTCATCGTCAACCGCGAGTAGGCCGGCCGGGACCAGGCCCAGGCCCGGCGTCGGAAGGAAAGCGCTGGCGGGGTCAACGAGGACAAGGTGCCGGGCATCAGTTGCAAGCGCCGGGATATTCTCAAGCTCGAAGTCGCAGACTGGCGCGCCTGGTCCGACCGAGTCGAGAAGGGATTCGTGCGCGCGGCGCGCTTTCTTTATGGGCAGAAGATCTTCAAGGCGCGAGACCTGCCCTATCGCACGCAGCTTGTGCCGCTCGCCGCGATCTTCGTGGACCTCGGAGAGGATGGCGAGACCGAGGGCGCGCGCCAGAAAATCGCGCGCTGGTACTGGTGTGGCGTGTTTGGCGAGCTCTACGGCGGCGCCATTGAGAGCCGCTTTGCCCGCGACCTGCCCGAGGTTGTGGCGTGGGTCCGCGGCGAGGCGGCCGAGCCGATCACAGTTCAGGAAGCGAACTTCCAGCCGGGCCGCCTGCTTACCCTCCGGACGCGGAATAGCGCGGCCTACAACGGGCTCTACGCGCTCCTCATGC
>JBBITS010000102.1:0-9062 GCA_037440665.1 Chloroflexota bacterium | reverse complement strand
GCCGCGACGGTTACCCGCGGGACGAAGAGGAACGCCGCGGCGGCCGCGAGGGCGAGGATGGCGTAACGGAGGCTTGTCACCAGCGACTCCAGGGTCACGGGCAGAATGTCCCGGCGGGCACGCCGCTAGAGCGCCGTCGCGTGACCGCCGTGTGGCTTTCCTCCCGCCCGGGCGGCCGGAGCAGCCTCGGAGTGCGGTGCGGCGACGATAGTACCACAGGCACGCACCGCCAGATCAAGCGCTGCCTGGGAGTTCGGAGCTACCTCGACTTGCATGGGTGGAGCGAGCCCGCCTACCATAACCCCTGCCGTGCTTCGATTGCGCCTTCTCGTCCCGCTTCTCGCCGCGCTGCTGCTGCTCGCCGCCGTCTGCAGCGACGACGATGGCGCGTCCGGCGGAGCGCCCGCCGCCGTCGCCACTGCGACCCCGGCCTCGCTGGGCGTCACGCCGGTCACTCCCGATTTCCCCATCCGCGACCCTGCGTTCGAGGCGAAGTCCGGCGCCACGGCCTATTACGGGACGTACTCCGGCGGCGCCTACCAGATGGAGGTCCCCGACGGCTGGAACGGCGACCTCGTCCTCTGGGCGCATGGGTTCCGCGGGTTCGGCGGAGAGCTGGTCGTCGACATTCCGCCCGCCATGCGCGACTACCTGATCGCCTCCGGCTACGCCTGGGCGGCGTCGAGCTACCGCGCCAACGGCTACGTGCCCGGCTACGGCGCGCAGGACACCATCGCCCTCAAGCGTCTGTTCGAGGAGCAGGTGGGCAGGCCGGAGCGCACCTACCTCATCGGCGGATCGATGGGCGGTCACATCACGACGCTCTCCCTCGAGCGCGCGCCCGAGGAGTACGGCGGCGCGGTGGCGCTCTGTGGCGTGATGTCGGGCGTCGAGATCCTCGACTTCTTCGTGAGCTGGGGCGCCGTCGCGGGCTACCTGACCGGCGTCGACATGACGGGCTACGCCGGCGACCCGGACGGACTGGCGAGCGCGTTCAAGGAAGAGGTGCTGCCGAAGCTCGGAAGGCCCGGCGACCTTACCGAGGCCGGACGCCGGTTCGAGAGTGTCATCACGCATCTTTCGGGCGGGCCTCGCCCGTTCCGCGCCGAGGGCTTCGAGGATCGCTACGACGAGAACTTCGAGCTGGTCATCGCGTCGCTGGCCGCGCGCTCGGCGGCCATTCCCGTCGCCGGAAACGTCGGGTACGTGTACGAGATCGATCCCGGCCTCGGCGTTACCAGCGAGGAGCTGAACGCGGGCGTGCCCCGCGTGGCGGCGGACGAGAGCGCGCGGCGCAACTCCGAGTTCGGCGAGTACGAGCCCATGACCGGCGACATCGATGATCCGCTCATCGCCGTCCACAACACCGGCGACTTCTTCGTGCCGTTCTCGCTGGAGCTGAGCTATCGCGAGAAGGTCATCGGGGCGGGTAAGGAAGACTTGCTGGTGCAGCGCGCCATTCGTCGCGCCGGGCACTGCAACTTCACGCCCGACGAAGTGCGCATGGCGTTCGAGGACCTGGTGCGCTGGGTCGAGGACGGCGTGCGTCCCGAGGGCGACGATCTGTCAGGCGACCTCAGAGACGCCGGTCTGGAGTTCACCATACCCCTGGAGCCCGACGACCCCGGCGGCTTCTGACGCGCGCCAGTGACGTCATGTGGAGGGGAAAGCGAACGCAGCGCGCCAAATGAAGGCCGCCTTTCAAGGTGGCCTTCATTTGGGCGAAAGGTCCACTTTGCCCCGGCCGCTACGGGCGCTGCGCCCAGGTGACTATGGCGAACAGCGCCTGGTCCTGCGCGAGCTGCGCGTCGTCGAGGTTCGCGTGATCTGGTAGACCGGAACGCCCTCCGCCATCGCGCGCGGGCGCCGCTATCAGGCTGTCGTCGACATTGACCACGTTGCGCTGGGCGATGGCGCTGCCGTGCCAGCCTTCGTTGGTCTGAAAGATGTTCAGCCAGGGCGCGACCTCCGGTACGGGCGGGTTCGCGCGTCCGTAGAGAGCGGTCGTTCGGTCGACGGTCACCGCCATCACCCGCCCGGGGAAGGCGGTCTCGAGGGCCGCGGCGACGGACGTCGCCGTGGCGCCGCCGTAGCTGTGGCCCATGACGGCGACGCGCAGGCACGGCTGCAGCTCAAGACGAATGCGCGCCTGATGCGTCAGCCACTGCTCCATCGCCGGGTGCGGCTGCGCGGCCGCGCGAACCGCGGGGTTGGCGTAGATCACCTGGGCCGGGACACCGGCCGACGCTAGCTGTTCGCGGGTGCGCTCCAGTGTGTCCTTTACGCCGCGGCTCACGCTCCAACTCAGGTCGCGGGGATTCGTTCCCGACCCGCCGATGCCGACGAGGAGAACAGAGGGTCCTTCTGCGCAATCGTGGGCCTCGATCTCCTGGCCGGGGCCGATGGAGACGTCGGCCAGGACCTCGGGCCAGACGCACTGTTCCTCGGCGAACGCAATGTCGAGGGGCTCAAACGTGCGCCATTTCTCCTCGTCCTCGCGGCCGTCGTTGTCGAGGTCCGGCAGCGCCTGCCAAGCGTCGTTGCGGTCCAGCCTGCCGTCGCCGGTGGCGTCGAGGCACGACAACTGCACGAAGACGTCGGAGGGGCTTTCGGGGGCTAGGGCTTGGGCGTCCGGCCGCGGGCTGGGCGACAGCGGATCGAAGCCGCCACTGCCGTCGCCATGCGCGGCGACGGCGAGCACGACGCCCGACGTGAGCGCCAGCGGCGTCGCGGCCCGCAGCGCGAGCCCGCCGAATCCCGGCCGCAGCACCAGCGGACGCGGGCGCAGCTCGGGCAGCCGCAGCGTCTTTTCGCGGCGAGCCGGTGCGCGGGAGGACTTCTTCGGCATCAGGCCGAGGACGGTGGCCAGCGGCCAGGCGAGCAGGATGCTCGCCGGCACGTAGATGATCAGGAAGAACCACCACCAGCCGGCCGCAACGCCTTCGTTCCGCAGCTCGCTGGCGACCATGCGCAGCGGGTCGTTGACGATGAGGACGGCGTAGGAGATGACGCCGACGAAGGCGACGGGCCGTAGAACCAGCGGGCCAGGCCCTGTCATGCCCACCAAGAGCGGCAGGCCCATAAGCGCCAGGCCGGCGATGATGAGCGGGTAGTCGAAGGTCTGCAGGTAGCCGGCCTCCATGTCGATCATGTCGCCGGCGGTGTGTACCGCGAAGCCGACTGCGACGCAGGCGACGACGGCCGGCCACGACCGCAGGAGCCTCAGAAGATGCGCGGGCTCCCCCGACGCCAGCAGTTGGCCTATGGCCATGCCCAGCGCGAATTCGAAGATGCGGAAGTTGGCCAGCGCGTTGACGAAGCGGAAATTGACCTCCAGAGGCTGGTCCATCGTCAGCATCCAGAAGCGCGAAACCAGCGTCACCGCCAGCGTCAGCGCCAGCAGGGGCAGCGAACCAGTGCGGCGCATGACGGCGTACATCAGCGGGAAGAGCGCGTAGTACTGCGCCAGCAGGACGACGAACCAGAGCGCTCCCGAGGGCGCAAAGAACCAGTGCTGGCTGATGATGCGAGGCACGCCCGTGAACGCGGCCAACGCCATGCCCCAGTCGAGCACCACGCGCGCGTGCTTCGCCGTCGTGATGCCGTTGGTCCACGTGTCGAGGAAGTCGCCGCCGTGGATGTGGATACGGACGTAGGCTATGATCGCCATGACGGCCATGGCGAAGGCGCAACCGAACCAGTAGGGCACGAGCAGCTTGCGGAAGCGCTGGAACTGAAAGGACGGCCAGCGCAGCTTCGCCCCGGCGCGGTGGGCGGCGATGGTCAGCGTGAGTCCGCTGAGCATCATGAACAGGGGCACGCCCTGGTAGCCATCGCGGAAGAAGATGTCGGTGATGGACGTGAAGACGGGCCAGGCGCCGGCTTCGCCTAACTGGCCCCAGAAGCGCCGGTAGTACTCGGCGGGTGCCGGCGGGAAGAAGACGATATCGCCCCATAGGTGGAAGAGAACCACCCAGAGGATGGCCAGCCCGCGCAGGACATCTATTCCTGCGAATCGCGCCGGTGGCGCCGCCTCGCCGGGTGGTGGTGCCCTGTCGGGTGCGTCGCGCAGGGCAGGGTGCTCAAGCCCCGCAGCCATCGGGCCGGGTCACTCCTGATGCCAACAGCAGCGGGGTTTCCAGTGGCGAGGGGCACTATACGGACAGCAGCTTGCCATAAGCAAGCCGCCATTCTGCCTTCCGGCATGGTCCTGCCGAGGCTCCCGCAGGTTCCCCTAGCTCACGACGATACTAACGAGCCGGCCCGGCACGTAAATCACCTTGCCGACGATTTTTCCTTCGACATAGGGGCGCACTTTCTCCGAAGCCGTCGCGGCCTCGCGGGCCTCGGCCTCGCTGATGCTGGCGGGGACAGTCAGGCGGTCGCGGACCTTGCCGTTCACCTGCACCACCAGCGTCACCGTCTCCTCTGCTACCAGCGCGGGGTCCCACGACGGCCAGGTCTGGGTGTGGATGCTGTAGGGGCGGCCGGTGCGCGCCCAGAACTCCTCGGCGAGGTGCGGTGCCGTCGGCGCGAGCATAAGCAGCAGCTTCTCGATGGCCTCGGTCCAGGCGGCGGCGTCGACCGGCCCGGCGTCGCGCGCCCGGGCGAGGTAGTTGGTGTACTCCATTAGCGCCGCCAGCATGGTGTTGAAGCGGAACCTCTCGATGTCGTCGGTCACCTTACGGATGGTCCGGTGCGTCTGGTGGCGCAACTCGCGGGTGGCGGGCGCGTGGGGCAGGGAAGCTGTCGCTACAGGTTCCTGGACCAGATCCCAGACGCGATTCAGCCAGCGGTGGATGCCTGAGATGCCGCTCAAGTCGAACGGTCCGCCCTCGTCCCAGGGGCCGAGGAACATGAGGTAGGCGCGGACGGTGTCGGCGCCGTACTTCTGGACCTGCTCGTCGGGGGCGATGACGTTGCCACGCGACTTGCTCATGCGCTGGCCGTCGGGACCGAGAATCTGTCCCTGGCTGAACAGACGCAGGAACGGCTCGCCGTGGTCCAGCAGGCCGATGTCGCGCGCCGCCTTCGTGAAGAAGCGGGCATAGAGGAGGTGCATGACGGCGTGCTCGGCGCCGCCCGTGTACTGGTCCACCGGCAGCCACTTCTCGGCCTTCTCGCGTGAGAACGGCCGCTCCGGGTTCTTAGGGTCGACGTACCGCATCTGGTACCAGGACGAACAGATGAAGGTGTCCATGGTGTCCGTCTCGCGGCGGGCCGGACCGCCGCACGTAGGGCACAATGTGTTCAGGAAGCCCTGGTGATACGTCAGAGGTGATTCGCCGGTCGGGCGGAACTCGGCGTCGTCGGGGAGAAGCACGGGGAGTTCGCTCTCCGGCACGGGCACGATGCCGTCCCTGTCGCAATAGACGACGGGGATGGGCGCGCCCCAGTAGCGCTGCCGCGAGATCAGCCAGTCGCGCAGGCGGTAGGTGACCGTCGGTCTGCCCCAGCCTCGCTTCTCGGCGAAGGCGATGGTCTCCGGGATGGCGCGGCCGCCGGGCGTCCCGCTCAGCTCTCTCGAGTGGATCATGGCGGTGTAGTCGGTGTGGAAGAGGACGTCGCGATAGAACGGCACGCCGTTCAGCATCTCCATCACCGTACGCGCCTTCGCCACCGAGGGCTGTAGCGCCTTGCAGCGATCGAGGATGCGACGGTCGGCCTCCATGGAGTCCAGTTCCAGCGCGCCGTCCTCGAAGATGAAGCGCCAGCGGTTGCCGACGATCTCGGTCCAGCTTCCGGGCGCCAGATGTTCGCGCGCGATCTGCTCGTAGACGCCGGCCTGACGCTCTTCGAGCGTGACCATCACGTGGCCGTTCGCTTCCTCGAAGGAGATGCCCGCCTCGGTCAGCGCGCCGGTGAAGCCGTCCTTCATCGTGCCGGCGGGCGAGAAGCTCTTGGAGACGCCGTCGGCGCGGGCGAGCACGGGGATGACGGGCAGGCCGTACTTCAGCGCGAACGCGAAGTCGCGCTCGTCGTGCGCGGGCACGCCCATGACGGCGCCGGTGCCGTACGTCAGCAGCACGTAGTCGGCGATCCAGACGGGCACGCGCTCGCCGTTGAAGCGGTTGGTCACGTAGGCGCCGGTGAAGACGCCCGACTTCTCCTTCTCTGTCGAGAGGCGCTCGATCTCCGACTGGCGTCGCGTCTCGCGGACGTATTCATCGACGGCGGCCCGCTGTTCAGGCGTGGTGATCTTCTCGACCAACGGGTGCTCGGGCGCCAGCACCATGAACGTCACGCCGTAGATCGTGTCGGGCCGCGTGGTGAAGACGCGGATTTCTTTCGCCTCGACGCCCGGCACGTCTAGATCGAAGCCCACGTCGAGGCCCTCGGAGCGGCCGATCCAGTTGCGCTGCATCAGGCGTATCTGCTCAGGCCACTCGATGCCCTCGCAGTCCAGCAGCTCGTCGGCGTAGCGGGTGATGCGGAAGAACCACTGTTCGAGGTCCTTCTTGGAGACGGGCGAGCCGCAGCGCTCGCACTCGCCGTCGCCGACCACCTGCTCGTTGGCCAGCACCGTCTGGCAGCCGGGACACCACCAGGCGGGGGCGAGGGCGCGGTAGGCCAGATTGCTCTTCAGGAACTGAAGGAACCACCACTGCGTCCACCTGTAGTAGTCCGGCGTGGCGGTGTTCACCTCTCGGCTCCAGTCGAACGAGGCGCCCATCGATCGGAGCTGGCCGCGCATGCGGTCGACGTTGTCGAAGGTCCACTTCGACGGGTGGATGTTCTGCTTGATGGCGGCGTTTTCGGCGGGCAGGCCGAAAGCGTCGAAGCCGATAGGGAACATGACGTTGTGGCCGCGCATGCGCCGGTAGCGCGCCTGCGTGTCGGAGGGCGCCATCGCGAACCAATGGCCGATGTGGAGGTCGCCCGACGTGTAGGGGAACATCGTGAGCGCGTACCACTTGGGACGCGGGTCATCGTCGCGCGCGACGTAGAGCGCGTCGGCCTCCCAGCGCTCCTGCCACTTCTTCTCGATGGCGGCGGGATCGTAGCGGTCGATCCGCGCCTCCGCCTTTGTCTTGCCTTCGGTGGTCATACTCCCGACCTCCTGGGGGGCCAGCGCGATGGCGGCCCCTCAGTCCCGTTCGGACTCCGGTTCGTGCTCCTCCTCGGCGCGGGTGAAGCCAGCGCCGCCCTTGCCGCGCAGGAGCTTCGTCACAAGGCCCATCTCCAGCAGCGTCACGATGGTGAACGCCACGAAGACGGCCACAAGATACGCCTCGGCGCCCACGGCCAGCCCCACGGCCGCCACTGACCAGATGGTCGCAGCTGTGGTGATGCCGCGGACGCTCGCGCCCTCCCGGAAGATCACGCCTGCGCCCAGGAAGCCGATGCCCGTCACTATCTGCGCGGCCACGCGGTCGTCGCCGCCAAACAGGTGCGACATGTCTGTGAACAGCGCCGAACCTACGGCGACCAGCGCCATGGTGCGCACGCCGGCAGGGTAGCCGCGGAACTCGCGTTCGAGCCCGACCACAGCGCCCAAGCCCGCGGCCAGCGCCATGCGCAGGATGATGTCGACCTGTAAGCCTGTGTCGAGCACGCCGCTCCCCCTTCAAGAAACGACGGCGCCCTCCGTCCAGGGACGGAGGGCGCTGCATGCTCCGCGGTACCACCCTGATTCCCGTCCTTCTATGGAAGGACGAGCGCTCGGGCGCGCTGTAACGGGCGCTCCCGTTCGGGGCTGACGGCGGCTCTCAGACCGACCGGTTCACCCCGAAGGCTCCCGGGCGAGTTCGGGCCTCGTCGCTGCCGGCTCGCACCAGCCGCCGGCTCTCTGGAGCGCCGCGTGGGCCCTACTGCTTCCGTTCGCGGCCGTTCGATGCTCTTCTCACGTGGTGGAGCTGGGGGGATTCGAACCCCCTACCTCCTCAATGCCATTGAGGCGCTCTCCCAATTGAGCTACAGCCCCACGAGTCGCCTCATGCTAACAACCGCCGTCTGGCCCCGGCAAGGAAGCGCCGTGCGGTTTGACCCTCGCGCATGCCTGACGCATCATGCCGGAGCCACTCGACGACGAACGGAGGAACGCGACGATGATGCCCCTGGAAGACCTGAAGATCCTCGACCTGTCACGTCTGGCGCCGGGACCGTTTTGCACAATGCTGCTGGCGGACCTCGGCGCCGACGTCATCGTCGTCGAGCCGCCGCCCGCGTCGCGCGCTGCTCTGGCGATGGGCGCGTTGGCGCGCTCGGGCGACGAGGAGCGCGCTGCGGCCTATAACGTGATGGGCCGCAACAAGCGGAGCGTCATCCTGAACCTCCGCGACGACGACGCCCGCAAGGCTTTTCACCGCCTCGACGCGACGGCGGACGTCGTTCTCGAGGGCTTCCGGCCGGGCGTCATCGGCCGCCTCGGCGTCGACTACGCCACCATCAGCAAGATCAACCCGCGTATCGTCTACTGCTCGCTGTCGGGCTACGGGCAGACGGGACCGTACCGCGACCTGGTAGGGCACGACATCAACTACATCTCCATCGGCGGCGCGTTGGGGATGATCGGCTGGCCGGGCCAGCCACCGGCCATTCCCCTGAACGTCATCGCCGACTTCGCGGGCGGCGGGCTGCACGCGGCCTTCGCCATCCTCGCCGCGCTCCTGGCCCGCGAGCGTACCGGCCGCGGCCAGTACGTCGACATCGCGATGTCCGACGGCGTGCTGTATCTGCTGGCGAGCGTCGTCGGCGGGTACTTCGGGACGGGATCGGCGCCCGGCCGGGGCGATACTGTCCTCAATGGCTCGGTCCCGCACTACAACGTCTACCAGTGCAAGGACGGCGGCTAGATCAGCCTGGGCGCGCTGGAGCCGCACTTCTTCGCCAACCTCTGCAAGGTGATGGGGCGCGAGGACTTCATCCCCCACCAGTACGACAGCGCTAAGCGGCAGGAGATCTTCGCGCACTTCCGGGCGCAGTTCCTGACGAAGACCCGCGACGAGTGGGCCGAGATCTTCGCCGGCACCGATGCCTGTGTCACGCCGGTGCTGACGTGGACCGAGGCTGCCGAGGGCGCGCATCTGCGGGCGCGTTCGACGGTCGTGCACCGCAACGGT
>JBBITS010000101.1:0-9065 GCA_037440665.1 Chloroflexota bacterium | reverse complement strand
GTTCCTCGAGTATGGCGAGCTGGATGGTCACGTCCACAGACGACGTGGGCTCGTCGGCGATGATGAGCCGGGGCTGCAGGACCGTGGCGATGGCGATCATGACGCGCTGGGCCATGCCGCCCGAAAGCTGGAACGGGTACTGCCTCGCGATTCGCTCGGGGTCCGCGAACCCCAGATCACGCAGGGCCTCGTGCGTCATGTGGCGGGCCTCGCGCCTCGAAGCATCGACGTGCGCCTCGATTATCTCCGATACCTGTTGGCCCACCGTCAGCACCGGGTTCAGCCCGGCCAGCGGGTCCTGGAAGATGACGGATATGGCCTGACCGCGAATACGGCGCAACTCGTCCGCGGGCATCGTCAGGAGATCGCGGCCCTCGAACAGGACGCGTCCATCTGTGACGCGGCCCGCGGGCGAAGGCACGAGACGCAGTATTCCCAGAGCGACCGTCGTCTTGCCGCAGCCGCTCTCACCGACGAGCGCCAGAGTCTCGCCGGCGGCGATGCACAGGCTCACGCCATCGACAGCGTGCACCGTGCGTTCGCCGTCGCGGTAGGTCACCGAGAGACCACGGACGTCGAGTAAGACACTCATGATGACGAGAAGGGACGGCCAGCCATCCCTTCGAGTATACGCCACTGGGGGAAGGCTACACGTTCTGACGGACGACGCTCACGACCCTGCCCTGCACGTCGACGTTCTCCGGCGTCGTGTAGATGGGCTGCATCGTGGCGTTGGCCGGTTGCAGGCGGATGCGATCGCCCTCGTGGTACAGCTTCTTCAGGGTCGCTTCCTCTTCGCGCTTCAGCCACGCGGCCACCATGTCGCCATCGTCGGCCGAGGTCGTGTACTCCATAATGACGACGTCGCCATGGTTGATCAGAGCGTCGATCATCGACGTACCTTTCACGCGCAGCGCGTACACCTGCTCCTTCCCTCTGGTCATGTCGGGCGAGACAGGGATGCTGTTATCAGGGTCGATGTTCGACCATGTGTCGGCCTGCGGCACGGGGATGGGCTGTCCGGCGGCTATGGTCCCGATGATGGGCACGGGGATGGTGCGGGGTGTGCGCGCCGAGCCGTCGAGGAGTTCGATGGCGCGCGATACCTCGCGGTCGCGGCGGATGTAGCCGAGACGCTCGAGCGCCTTCAGGTTGTAGTCCACCACGGACGTCGAGCTGATACCGCAGCCAAGCTGGATGTCGCGGATGCTGGGCGGGTAGTCCTTCTCCCGAATGAACTCGCGCATGAACTGCAGAATCTTCTGCTGCTTCGGCGAGAGACCCTTCACGACGTGTCCTCCTTCCGGCGACGGGGGCCGGCCTTCCGCTCGACTGCAGGCCGAAACCTGCATTCGAAACGTGTGTTCTGGACTACGGTAGCACCGTTGTTCGAATCGTGTCAACCCCTGCGGGGCTGGCCCTCGCCCGCACGGTCGCGCCCTGCTACGATCGCGGCGTGCCACGGGACGCCAGCCTCGAAGGCCTGTACACGGAGGAGCCGCGAATGACCGCACCGGACACCAACGGAGCGCCGAAGGTGGCGCTCGCCGTCGCCGCACACCCTGACGATGCCGACTTCGGCTGCGCCGGGACCGCTCACCTATGGTCGAAGGAGGGGTGGGAGTTCTACTATCTGGTCTGCACCGATGGCAGCAAGGGCAGCTCGGACCCCGCCATGACCTCCGACCGCCTGGTGCATCTGCGCCGGGACGAGCAGCGTGAGGCCGCCCGGCGCCTCGGCGTCAAGGAATGCTTCTTCCTCGACTTCGTGGACGGGGAGCTGCACCACTCCCGCGAGCTGCTGGAGCGCATCGTGTGGCACATCCGGAAGCTCAAGCCATACGCCGTGTTCACCCACGACCCCGAGGCGGTGATCGTCCGCAACAGCTTCGTCAACCACTCCGATCACCGGGCCGCCGGGCTCACCGCCGTCGACGCGGTATACCCTGCCGCGCGCGACCGCCTGAACTTCCCCGGCCACATCGACGAGGGGCTGGAGCCTCACAACGTCAAGGAGATCTACATCTGGGGCTCGGACAAGGCCAACCACGACACCGATATCTCTGACGTCGTCGAAACGAAGATCAACGCCCTTCTCGCGCACAAGACGCAGTTCGGCGAGGGCAGCGAGTTCCTCAAGTTCGTGCGCGAGCGCTGGCGCGGCGAGGACGGCCGCTACACCGAACGCTTCCGCCGTGTCGTGCTGTTCCGGTAAGACAGCGCCGCGCCTGTTGAGGGCTTCGACGTGAGCCTCGCGCAACGCACCGTCGCGCTATGCGCCGCCCTCGTTCTGGCTGCGGCCTGCGGCTCTCGCCCAGGCGAGTCGCCTTCGGAGACCGACGACTCAGCGAAGCAATCGCCTACGCCGCCAGCCAGCGCGACGCCCGAGGCCACGGCCACACCCGCGACGCCGTCGCCCGTCCCCGCCATCACGCCGTCCGCCGCCCAGCTTGAGGAAATCGAACGCATCGAGCGCCTGACGGCGCAAGTCCGCGAACTGCAGCCGCTCGCCGACGTAAGGGAGGTGTTCATCCGCAGGGAGGACGCCTCGGCAGCCTTCCTCTCCTCATTGACCGACAGCGACCGGGAGCAGATCGCGAAGCTCGACCCCGCCTTGCGGCTGCTAGACCTCATCGATGACGATACGTCGTTCCTGGATGAGTACGGCGAGCTGGCGGCCACGCAGGTAGCGGGCTTCTACGAGCCGACTACGGGCAAGCTGTACGTCATCGTCAGCGGCGACGGCGCGGAGTTCACCGCCAGCGACGAACTGACCATCTCCCACGAGTATGTCCACGCCCTCCAAGATCAGCACTTCGACCTAGATCGTCTGGATGAGTCCGGCACCGACGACGCCACCGAGGCGTTCCTGGCGGTCGTCGAGGGCGATGCGTCGCTCGCATCGTTCATGTACTTCCAGGGGCATAGCCCGCGCTCGCTCCTTGACCTGTACGACGACCCGGCGGTCCAGGAGGCACTGGAGCAGGCAGACGAGATATCGGCAGCGCTGATGGCGTACTTCATGTTCCCGTACACCGAGGGGCTGAGCTTCGTCACAGATATCTACTACGACGGCGGATGGCAGGCCGTAGATCAGCTCCTGCGGGAGCCGCCCCTGAGCACCGAGCAGATCATCCACCCCGAAGCCTTCGGGGCTAACGACGCGCCCTCTCTGCTCGACGATCCCCGGCCAGCGGCGCTGGCCGGCGACGGTTGGAAATTCGTCGAGGCTGGAACCGCAGGCGAACTGCTGCTGCGGGTCCACCTGGGAACCCGCCTGAGCGAGGCCAGGGCCGGCGAGGCCGCCGACGGCTGGGGCGGCGACCGCTGGACGCTGTGGAGCAAGGGTGAGGAATCGGTCCTCGTCGTGGCTACGACGTGGGACAACCAGGGCGAAGCCGACGAGTTCGTCGATCTCTACGAACGGTTCCTGATAGAGCGCTACCGGGACGTGGAAGAGATGTCCAACGGCAGCCTGACAGCGACTGATGGCCAGGCCACGGCGTTCATCGCCCGCGTTGACGTGGCGGTCGCGGTCCTGGTCATCGGAACCGATGCAGACGCCGTGCGCGCGGCTGGACGGGAGCTTGCGCCGTGAGCCGGGTCCGCGTCGCCCTTCTCCAGATCCGCGCTTTCGACGTCGAGGATGTTGCGCAGGGGCTGGCGCACACACTCGACCGAATCGATGAGGCCGCGCGGGAGCGCCCCGGCCTGGTAGCCCTGCCCGAGATGGCCTACCCGGCCTACTACCTCGGCGAAGAGCCCAAGAGGCGCTCCTCGTTCGACCCGCAGGCCGCGCTGAAGGCCTTCCGGCGCAAAGCCGCCGAACATGGCGTCCATATCGCCGTCGGCATGGCGCTGGAAAGTCGCGACGGTGGTCTCGTTAACGGCGCCGCCCTTATCGGGTCGAAGGGCGAGGTCATCGGCCGCTACGCCAAGTCGTATCTGTGGCACTTCGACCGCCGCTGGTTCGCCGCCGGTTCGGCCTATCCAGTGTTCGAGACCTCGTTCGGACGGGTTGGCATGCTTGTGTGCGCCGACGGCCGTCTGCCGGAGATCGCAAGGTCGCTTGCCGTCGCGGGCGCACAGATGATCGTCGACCTGACAGCGTGGGTCGCGTGGGGCCTTTCGCCCGGCGATCTGACGAGCGCGCAACGCGAGTACATGATGCCCGTGCGCGCGCTGGAAAACGGCGTCCCCATCGTCGCCGCCGACAAAGTGGGCGTCGAGCAACGGAGCGTCGTCTACTGCGGACGCTCGTGCGTCATCGGTGCGGACGGCGGCGTGCTCGCAACCCTCGGTCCGGACGAAGAGGCGACGTTGGTCTACGACCTCGAACTGCCCGACTCGCCCGCGACGCCCGTGCCGCGGCGTCCGGAGCTGTACGGCGCGCTGACCGAGCCCACGGACTCGCTACCCGTCACGGCCGCGCTGGGCGAGAGCGACGTCGTCCGCGACGCCAGCCGGCGCGTCGCCGCCGTGCAAGCGCGGCTTCCGGCGGACGCGACGCTCGTCGATGAAGTGCGGCGCTGGGCGCGCCTCCTGGCGACTCAGGACTGCGACCTGGTCCTGTTTCCAGCCTCCAGGCTCGGCGAAGCGGCCGATCCGGCTGTCGTCCCCGCGCTGGCCGCCGTCTCGCAGGAAGCAGGCGCAGACATCTGCGTCACGCTCTGCGAGACTGATGCCGGTTTCACCTACAGGACGTCGTACCTGCTGTCCAAGGGCGCCGTGGCGCTCGCGCACCGGCAGACGCACGCCAGAGACAATGGCCTGAGCCTCGGCGACACGCCCTGCCCCGTCGTCGATACCAAGGCGGGCCGCGTGGGCCTGATGATCGACGACGAAGGCCTCGTTCCAGAGGTAGCCCGCTCGCTCATGCTGCGCGGGGCCGAGATCATCCTCTGGCCGGCCGCGCGCCCACAGTACGACGTCGTCTCCGTTGCCCGCTGCCGCGCCGACGAGAACCGCGTGTACGTGACGACGGCCTGCGCTCCCGGGCCAGAGGGCGCCACTCTGGTCATTTCTCCCGCCGGGCAACTCGTCGCCTCGGCGCTGCGCGGCCGGACAATGGCCACCCACGGCCAGGTGAACCGCGCGCTCACCCGCTGGAAGGACATGGCGCCGGGCACGCACGTCGTGTACGGACGCCAGCCGGAGACCTACGGAGAACTCGTCCGGCCGCAGTAGGCGGCTGCGCCTGTGTCAGGAAACGCCCGCGAGCGCCTTCTCCACCGTGTCGCGGATCTCGCGGAGGCGGAAGGGCTTCGACAGGCAGGGGTTGGTCACGTTCTGGAGGAAGACGCGCGTCTCCGGGCTCACGGTATCGCCCGTGATGAACACCGTGCGGCGCGCCAGGTCGGAGTCGATGTCGCGCAGGCGCTGGTACAGCGTCTGGCCGTCCATCTCGGGCATCTTGATGTCGGTGATGATCAGGTCGTAGCGCTTGCCGCTCAGCCGCTCCAGAGCCTGCGCCCCGTTCTTCGCCGTGTCGACGGCGTGCCCGTCCATGCCCAGGATGCCCGAGAGCAGCTTGCGTATGTTCTCCTCGTCGTCCACGACGAGGATGCGGCGGCGCGGCCCTGGCGTCGGCCCGGCGGCTTCGGGTTCTTCGCCTTCCGGGCGCTCGGCCTTGCCGGCGACGACGGGCAGTTCGATCGTGAAGATGGCACCGCGCCCGGGAGGGCTTTCGGCATGGATGCGGCCACCGTGCTCGTCGATGATGCCATACGAGATGGTGAGGCCAAGGCCCGTGCCCTCGCCCGCCTGCTTGGTCGTGAAGAAGGGGTCAAAGATGCGCCGCAGGGCGTCGGCGACGATGCCGGGACCGTTGTCCTGCACCACCAGCACAATGGTCCCGTCGCGGAGGTGCGAGCGCACGGCGATCGCACCTCGTTCGCAGTCCCTGACGGCCTGCTCGGCGTTTATCAGAAGGTTCAACAACACCTGCTGGATCTGATCCGGGTCCACCAGCGTCTGCGGCAGGTCATCGGCCAGATCGAGCTTGACTTCGGTGTTCCGCAGGTGGTGCTCGTAGCTGCGCAACTCGACCACCCGCCGCACCAGCGCGTTAAGGTCGGTTGGCTCCTTGCGCGCCTTGCGGCGGCGGGCGAACGACAGCAGGTTTTGCACGATCTTCGACGCCCGCTCGGCCTCGGCCTGGATGGTCTCGATCTGCTGGCGCGCGCGGTCGTCGAGGTCGCGCATCAGGAGGAGCTGCGCGAAGCCGATGATGCCCGTCAGCGGGTTGTTCAGTTCGTGCGCCACGCCCGACACGAGTTGGCCCGCCGACGCCATCTTCTCCGATTGCAGAAGACGCTCCTGCATCAGCCGCTGCTCTGTGATGTCGCGCAACAGTAGGAGGCACGCCCGGTTGCCCTCCTCCAGCCGCGCGCCCGTCACGTGGATGTAGCGCCGGGGCTCGCTGCCGGCCTCGATCTCACGCGGGCCGCTCGCGCCGTCGCGCAACGCGTCCGAGACGACGGCCTCGATGTCGCCTGGCGGCAGTTCCTCGCCCGCGCTGACGTCCATGCCCATCGAACCGAGGATGGACCGCGCCGCGCGGTTCACCAGGGCGATGTGCGACGCGCCTTCGGTGACGATGACACCGTCGCCCAGGGCCTCAACCAGCGAGGCTAGCGCGCCCCCTGGCGCCCCGCCCGCCGGAACGGCAGATGGCGCCGCCTCCAGAGCCGAGGCCAGCAGTTGCGCCGCGCCGTAGAACGCCTCGCGTTCGCCGGCCCCGCCGGAGACGCCGGTGAGACGCAGCAGGCCGCGCGGCACGCCGCTCACGATGAGCGGCGCTTCCTCGTGGGCCTTCGAAGGCGCGCAGGGCGGGACGGAGACGGGCAGCCTGACGAACGCCGTCTCACGGCGAGGGCATTTCTGGTGCGACGAACCGGCCAGCGCGGCAAGCGCCGTCTCCGCTTCGCCCAGCAGCGCGTCGACCTCGGCCGGTCCCAGGTCCGTAGCGCCGTAGAGGTAGGCGACGTGGCCCTCGCCGTCGCAGAGGACGCAGGCGGCAGTGCGATACGGTACGCGATGGGCGAGAAGCTGAACGGCGAGCCTGCACAGAGGCTCTTGCCGGGCGGCGGGACCACCCTCGGGATACACCAAGCGATGTCTCCTGGAACTGGTTAGTTAATTATGCGGAAGGACAGTACGTTGTCAACAAGGGTGGCGCCCCCTCACGTCCGCGACCACAGCGGACGACGCCGCCAGCAGTGGTCGCACATCGCCGCCATCCGGCTGACCGTCGCCAGGCCCTTGCGGACTGTTTCCTCGCGCGGAGCCACGTGAGCCATGCAGAAGAAGCCCCTGCACTTCGAGCACTGGCCGCCGTAGCGCGTCTCGCAGCCTTCCTGCCCGCACAGGCCCGCGGCGTTCCGCCGGGCCACCCGCGCCTTGTACTCCAGGTGAAGCGCGATGTCGGCCTTCTTCTGGCGGCACCTCTTCCGCGCGCAGACCTCCTGGCCGTCGTGATCGCGCTCGCCGTGCCCGGAGCAGAAGGCGCGGCCGCAGTACTGGCACGTGCCCACAGGCATCACGCGACAGCCTCCGAGCAGGCCGTTCTTGACCTGGCACGACGACGCCGCCCGCCCGACCCCCGTCACCGTCATGCGGCCATTGTCTCCATGCGCGCCCGGCAGGTCAAACGGGCCAAGACAGATTCGGAACCGTAGGGGAGTGCCGCGCGCGACATCGGGGACGCCTGACTGCCCCGTGGGGGACGCCTCGAACTCGCAACTAGGGCAGCGCCGAAGTCCGGAACGTGCCTCGGTGCCGGATACTGCGAGTGCCGCTGGAAGCCACTGGGGAGGGGCGGGAGCGGCCCCACGTCGAACCTAGACAGGAAGTGCTGCGTATGGGTCCGCGACAGGGGTCAGACGGCCGGCGGCCGGGCAAGGTCGTCCCGATTATCCGCAACAAAGCGCTGGCCCCCCTCGACGACGTGGTCCGCGACTACATGCCCCTGGTGCGCCACGCGGTCAACCGCATCGCTGTCGGCTCCACGGGCGGCATCCTGCAGTACGAGGACATGGTGAGTTGCGGCGTCCAGGGCCTCATCGAGGCCTACCGGACGTTCGACCCCGGCCGGGGCGCGAAGTTCTCGACGTACGCCCTGCCCCGCATCCGCGGCGCCATCCTCGACGCTCTCCGCTCCGTCCACCCGCTCCCGCGCTCGCTGCAGAAGTTCACCAGCGACGTGGAGAAGGCCAGCGCACGGCTCCACGCGCAACTCGGCCGCGCCCCAACGAAGGAGGAGATGGCGAACGACCTCGGCATCACGCCGGAGGAGTACATCGCCTCCGTCCGCACCAGCAACCTGAAAGTCGTCTCCCTGGACAGCCTCGCCGAGACGGCCGGCAACGGCAACAGCGAGAAGCTCTGGGAGATGGCCGACGAGGACCCGGGCATCGATCCGGACAACGTCATCGAGGAGACGATGGTTCGGGTGAAGCTCGCCGAGGCGGTGAAGACTCTGCCCGACCGCGAGCGCGCCATCGTCCGGCTCTACTACATGCAATCGAAGTCGCTCAAGAGCATCGGCCAGGCGCTGGGCATCTCCGAATCGAGGGCGTCCCAGCTTCGCCACCGCGCCATCCGGCGCCTGAGGACGGCGATGGCCAGGGAGCTTGCCGATGCCGCGTAGACCTGGCCGCAAACTGCCGCCGCCGCTGAGGTTCCTCCGATGAACGTCGGTCTGTACACCTCGACCCCGGAACCCTACCGCTACGCGGCCACGCACGCGCCGCAGGCCATCCTGCGAACTCTGACCCCGGGCCACCCTGACGTCACCGGCCTCGACGCCCTCGTCATCGACGACGCCACGGCTGACCTCTATCACCTGGCCAAGGCCGCGCTGAGGCGCGGCATCGACGTGTATGCCCGCCCTCGCCAGCCGCTCACCGTTCGCCAACTCGTCGTCCTCCACGAGGCCACGGGACGCGCGGGATCGGCGCTGGTGCTGGCGCGGCCCTGGCGGCAGTCGGCGCTGGTCGCCGCGCTGCGCCGGGCCTGGCGGACGGCGGCCCCGGCGAGCCTGCGCTATGGCCACGCGACGCGCC
>JBBITS010000100.1:0-9137 GCA_037440665.1 Chloroflexota bacterium | reverse complement strand
GCGCAGCGGGATAGCTCCCGCGGATGTCACCATTATAACCGCTGGCGTTCCCGCCACGACCCGCCCCAGACAGAACGAGGCGATTCCTGTGCCCGCCAGAGCGTCCGTCGCCGCCGCGCACGTGTCAGCCGTCACAATCGCCAGCAGCGCGCCCGACGCCAGCAATCCCAGCGGATCCAGATTGAGAGCATCACAGACCTCCCGCGTCTCCGGCAGGACGACACGGTCAAGTTCGCCGACCTCAACAGCGCATCCGCACGCTTCGGCCAGTTCGTAAAGCGCAGTGGACAGGCCGCCCTCCGTGGGATCGTGCAGGGCGTGCAGCCGGGCGGCCATCCGGAGCGTCTCAGCCTCGGGTACCACGCTAATGCCGGGGTCGAACAGCAAATCCCCTGCCCGGTCGATGCGATCGTCCGGCAGGCCGCCGGCCTGTAACTCCTGCCGCGCGTCCCGCGCCAGCAGCGCCGTCCCCTCGATGGCTACGCCCTTGGTCAAGTGGACGTGGTCGCCCGGGCGCGCCTGATCGGGCCACACAATCTCCTCGCGCGTCGCTTCGCCGAGCATAGCGCCGGAAACGATGGCCCGCTCCAGCCCGACCGTGATCTCCGTGTGGCCGCCGACCAGCTCCACGCCGAGTCCGCGGCACGCCTCGTGGACCTGGCGCACGATCTCCTCCGCGAGGGCGGTAGGCGCTCCCTCGGGCAGCAGGATCGTGGCCATGAACCAGCGCGGCGTCGCGCCCATGCAGGCGACGTCGTTAGCGTTGACGTTCACCGCGTACCAGCCTATGCGGTCGGTCGCGAAGGTCACGGGGTCGGCCTTGGCGACGAGGACACGGTCGCCCATGTCGAGGACAGCGGCGTCGCGGCCGATGGCGGGGCCCAGAAGCACGCGCTGGTCGCGAGGCGCGACCTCGCCCAACAGGCGCGCCAGGAGGTCATGGGGGAGCTTCCCCGCCAGCAGACGGCCGCGATCCATGTTGCAGAGAGTTTACCCGCCCGTTCCGCACGCGACACGGCGCTTTTACCCGCGGTTATTAGGCTCACCCCAGAACCGGTGAACGCGCCGGTTTCCGAAATCGAGCGAGAAGAAAGGAGCGAACCCATGAAGCGGTGGTTTCTCGCGGCCACAGGAATTGCGGCGCTGCTCGCCGGCGCGCTGCTGGCCGGCGGCGTTGCGTCAGCCGAGGAGGGGTCGGTCAGCGTCAGCGGTACAGGCGTCATCGCCGCGCAGGGCGACGGGCTGGCGCATCTGCACGGACGGATGGTTTTCAAAGGGGCGGCGCGAGCCGCCGTGCTCCTGGTCAAGGACGACGCGGGCGATGCCAGTGTCGACGTATCGGGCTACGGCGAACACATCGAGCTGCCAGACGGAACCGACGTGTACTTCGGCTTCCACGGTCAGGCTACCGTCATGGGCAGCAACGTCCACGTAGTAGTCGTGGGCGACGACATCCGGTTCCGGGCGGCAGGGCGCGGAAGGGCCTACCTGAAGGGCCAGGGCCAGTACTGGGTCAACGGCATCGGGCCGTTCCCGTGGCCAACGGCTGGCGGCGAGAGTTCGTTCTAGCGGAGGGCAACTCCTGCCCGTTCTCGGCAGCGGCAGCCAGCGGTCCTTCCCTGGAAGGACCGCTGGCGATCTTTTCGGGTTTTCGCTAGGCTTCCGGCATGAGGTTGCTCGTCACTGGTGGCGGAGGGCAACTCTCGGGGGAGTTGACGCGTACGCTCGCGCGCCACGATGTCATCTTCCCCTCCCGCGATCAACTGGACGTTACCAGCGAAACCGCCGTGCGCTCCCTGGTCTCCGACTTCCGCCCCGACTTCATCATCCATACCGCCGCTCTCACCGACACCACACTCTGCGAACGCGACCCGCTGCAGGCTCAGCAGGTGAACGCCATCGGCGCGCTGAACGTGGCGTCGGCCGCGGCCAGGACCGGCGCCATCGTCGTCCACATCAGCACCAACGAGGTCTTCGACGGACAGAAGACCTCGCCATACGTAGAATCCGACGAACCGCACCCGGTCAACGCCTACGGCTATTCGAAGCTGTGCGGCGAGCGCGCAGTGATGGAGACCTGTGAGCGCTTTTACATCGTGCGGACGGCGTGGCTGTATGGCGAGGGAGCGCGCAACTTCCCGGCGAAGATCGTGCGAGCAGCGCTGGCGACGCCTGACCTCCGTGTGGTGGACGACGAGATATCGACGCCGACATGGTGCGCCGATCTCGCGGTGGCGCTGACGCGCCTGCTGGAAGAACGGCCGCCGTTCGGCGTCTACCATCTGGCCAACGCCGGCCAGGCGTCGCGCTTCGAATGGGCTTCGTACGTCCTGGACAAGGCTGGCGTTGGAGCCCGAGTCACGCCCATCAGCTCGCGCGAGTTCCGCAACGGCTCGGACTCGCCGCGAAAGCCCCTGTACACCGTCCTCGCCAACACGCTGGCGGCTGGGGCTGGCATCCTCCTCCGCGACTGGCGCGAGGCCCTGGACGAGTACTTCGCGAAGCTCACCCCCGGCGCCCTGGGCACAGCGCCCGCCTGAACCGATGTCTGACGGATCCCGCACGCCGGCCGTCACCATCGTGACAGTCACCTACAACAGCGCGCAGTTCATCGACGAGTGGACGGCTTCGCTCAAGCAGATCGATTACCTGTCGTGGCGTCTTATCGCGGTCGACAGCGCTTCCAACGACGACACGGTCGATCGCCTCGCCCGCGCTCTGCCTGAAGCCGAGATCGTCCGCGGCAGCGAGAACCTAGGCTTCGCGCGCGGTAACAACGTAGGCGTCCAGCGCGCGCTTGCGGGCGCTTGCGACTACGTGCTTTTCATGAACAACGACACAACCGCTACCGGCGACTTCCTGACGAAGCTGGTGGCGGCAGTGGACGAACGCACGGTCGTCATACCCAAGATCCTCTGGAGCTTCGATCACCGCATCATCAGCACCCACGCCGGCGGCTTCGACTGGGACCTCGGGCTGTTCCGCGAGACCTACCACGGCAAGCCCGACGGCCCGGCGACCAATGTCCCTCGCGAACTGGAGACGGCGAGCTTCTGCTGCGCTCTGGTCCCGCGCCGCCTTCTGGAGGAGGCCGGACCGTTCGAGGAGGCCTTCTTCATGTACTACGAGGAGACGGACCTCCTGAAGCGCGCCCGCGCTCTCGGGTACCGCATCCGGTACGTGCCCGACGCCATCATCTATCATCGCGAGAGCGGCTCCAGCGGCGGCGGCTGGATGACGCCCTTCAAGCTGTACTACGCGACGCGGAACCGCCTCTACCTGGTGCGAAAGCACCGCCGATCGAGGCTGCGATACGCCTGGTTCACGGCCTACTTCTGGGCCACCCGGCTGCCCCAGATCGCCCGCTACGTCCTCGCGCGCGACCGCCGTCGCCTCAAGGCGATGGTCCTCGGCGTCACCGACTACTACCGCGGCCGGATGGGTCGCACGCGCGAGGTGGCCGACTTTCGATAGGCCGGGAACCTCACCGGCAGTCCGTTCGTCCCTCCAGTGAACACAACGCCCCCGCGAAGGAGGGACCAGACCATGAAACGCCCGCTGCTTATTGGCCTCGTGGCCGTCGTCACCATCGCCGGCATCGGCTGGGCCGTGGGGTCGCGAGACGGCCGCTCCGGGACCAGCGAAACCGAGGTCGCCATCGACGTTGCCGGCGGCAAGTCCGGCGCGCCCACCGCCGGCGAACTGCTGAGTCGGTCGTACCGGGACGAGGGATACGGCGCCGTCCGGCCGGAGGAGTCTGCCGACGGCGATTTCGCCGCCTCGCAGCCGCCTTCAGGCGGTCCGGAGGCGCAGCCTGTACAGGGCATAACGTTCGACCGCAAAATCGTCAGGACCGCGTCCCTCGACCTTCGCGTCGAGGCTGTTGTCCGCGCCTTTGAGGATATTGGCCGCATCGCCACCGGCGCCGGCGGCTTCGTCAGCAGCTCCAGCCTGGGCACGCAGCGCTTCGGCGATGAGACCTACCAGGTGGGTTCCATCACTATCCGCGTTCCGAACACCCAGTACGAGCAGGTGATGGCAAGCATTCGCGGCCTGGCTTCCGAGGTCGTCACGGAGCAGTCGGACAGCTCGGACGTGACCGAGGAATACACCGACCTGGAGTCGCGCCTGCGTAACCTGCAGGCCACGGAGCGCGAGTACCTGTCGTTTCTGGATAAGGCCCAGAACCTGGAAGATATCCTGATCATCACCGACCGGCTGAACACGGTGCGAGCGGACATCGAGCAGGTGCAGGGTCGCATTAACCTGCTTGAGAACCTCAGCGACCTCGCGACCGTTACCGTGCACCTGACGCCCGTCGCCGAGCAGGCGCCCGTTGCCGAGGAGCCGGAAGGCGCTCCCAACCCCCTGGAAGCGGCCGAGGAGGCGTGGGAGCGGTCGCTGGAGACGCTGGCGGTCATCGCGTCGGGAGTTCTGACGGTGGTCGTGTACTCGTGGTGGATCGCGCCGCCGGCGCTGCTAGGACTGCTGGGGCTACGAGCGCTGCTGCGCCGCCGCCCAGCGGCGCCTGCCGAGCCATCCCCCATCGGCTGACTTCTGCCACGGCGGGAATGATAGAACGGGCCGTCCACGCAGACGGCCCGTTTCGTTACGGCAGGACGTGGAGCTATTTCGCGGGCGACGGCAGCTTCAGGTAGAAGGTCATGCTCTGAAGCGCGAGCACCGGGTCGATGTCGCGCACGTGGACGTCGGAAGGGCGCTGGATGGCGACGGGCGCGTAGTTCAGGATGGCGCGCACGCCCGCCTTCACCAGCACGTCGACCACGCGCTGCGCCTGCGCGGCCGGCACCGCTACGATGGCGATGTCGGCGCGTCCGCGCGGCAGCGATGTCTCGAGTTCGCCGGCGTCCCTGACCGTGAGCCCGCCGATTTGCTCCCCGACGACCGACGGGTCGGCATCGAAAGCATCGACGATCTGAAAGCCCTGCGGCGCGAATCCGGCATAGTTGAGTATGGCGCGGCCGAGTTGGCCGACACCCACCAGCACCATGTTCCACTTGTGGTCCAGGCCGAGGATCTGCCGCAGCTCCTCGTGGAGGCGCTTGACGTTGTAGCCCCGCCCCTGCTTTCCGAACCGGCCGAAGTAGCTGAGATCCTTGCGGATTTGGGCCGGCGTCACGCCCAGGTGCGCCCCCAACTCCTGCGAGCTGACCACGTCGCGTCCCTCGCCTTCGAGCGTTGCCAGGGCCCGTGCGTACACAGGGAGCCTATCGATGACTACCGCGGGGATGTCGACGGGCATGGACGCTCCAGAGGCCGGGGGCCCGGGCACAAGCCGCGTGGCGCCGCCGATTGAGAATTTGCGCACAATAGTATCGGCGGCCCGACGCTAGGTCAACAGATTCATGGCCCGCCTTCGGTCACGCCCCAGTGGTCGTAGTAGGTGACCTTTTCGACAGGCAGACGGACGCCGGAGCCGAACCGTCCCTCGGGCCAGCCCAGAGGGATGAGCGCCACTGTCTCGACGTCCTCGGGCACTCCCAGGAGCGCCTTGATCTCCTTCTCGAACGCCCGGTGCAGCGTCGTCAGCGCCGTGCCCAGGCCGTGGCCGCGCGCCGCCAGCATCAGGTTCTGCACTGCTGGGTAGATCGACCCATACTGCGACGCCCGCACGATCTCGGGCGAGCCCGGTGGCGGAGCGTGCCGCATACACACGAGGATCAGGACGGGGACTTCGGACAGGTGGTAAGCCAGATGCTCGGCAGAACGGAGGTTGCGCCGAGCCGCGGCGTCCATGCCTTCTCTGGCCACCGCCGGCGTCGCCCCGTAGGTGCTCTCCCACGCGCGGCGGTAGTAGCCGGCGATAGTCTCTTTCGCCCGGCGATCCTGAATCACGATGAAGTTCCAGGGCTGACGATTGCCCCCGCTCGGGGCGCGCGTCGCCGCTTCTATCACCTTCTTCACGAGGTGTGCGGGCACGTGGTCAGGCTTCAGCCTGCGCATGGCCCGCAGGGTGTACATCGCTTCGAACAGGCCGATGTCTTCCGGCACGACGCCCTCCTCGCCTGCGTCCGGCGTCATATCTTCAGCGCCAGCACTTCGCGCTCCATGCGCGCGCCGTCCTTCACGTGCACCCACACGTGCATCACCCTGATCTTGACGCTCTTGCCACCGCTGTCGATGTAGAGTTCATCCCCTTTTTCGAAGCGGTAGTCGGTGTCCACCGTCGCCAGCAACTCTGACTTCTTGGCGCTGAAGGGGTCCGATTCCCAGATTTCGGTGCGCATGCTCGCCTCCTCGCTGGGCCATAGTAGGACGGCGTGAGGAAGCGCTCAAGCGCCCGCTGCTGCTACTCGTAGCGCAAGGCCTCGGCTATGGGGATGCTCGATGCCTGCCGCGCCGGGATGATGGTCATGATCAGCGACGAGATGAAGGCGAAGGCGCCGATGGCGATGATCTCCAGCCACGGGACGTAGAAGCTGTCGAACCCGGCGTCGCCGAACTCGTTGCTTTGCAGCAGGCGATTCGACAGGAGCAGGGCCAGGCCGATGCCCGCCAGGATGCCCTGCAGCGTGATGAACGACGATTCCAGGAGGAAGCTCAGACCGACCATGCCCCGCGAGTAGCCGATAGCCCGCAGCATGCCGATCTGCTGGCGGCGCTCCACGACGGTTCTGAACGCGATCACGCCCACGGCCGCGATGCCGACGAAGAGGCCGATGCCCATGAAGCCCTGCAGCAGGTAGAAGAAGGCCCGCGACAACTGACTGTCCTCCTCGGCCACCTGCTTGATGGACTTGGACTGCACGCCCCGCTCGAGCAGCGCCGACTCGATGGCGCGGGCGGCCTCCACGGAGTCGGCGCCGGGCTGGAGGCGCATGTAGTGCACGTTGTACTGGGGCGAACCGAGCACGTCAGCGAAGGTCTGCCACGGAACGTAGAGGCCCATGTAGGCCTCGCTGGCGCCGGTGGTTATAACCCCGATCAGTTCAACCTCGCGTTCCCGGCCCGAAGTCCTGTTTCTAAGACGCAGCGTTATCGGGTCGAACTCCGTGTCCTGCGCCGTCAGGTCGCGCAACCTGAACATCGAGGGGCCAATCATCATTCCGCCGGACGGCAGGGCGAAGGCATCGATGACCACCTTGTCGCCGTCGCTGGCGAGGGCGTTCCACACTTCCTCATCGGTGGAGTAGCCGCGGGCGCGGGCGTTCAGAGGCACGCCGGTGTTCCTCAACCAGGCCGGTTCGGCCATGTAGACCGGATAGGAAGCGAAGTCCTCCGTGTACGGCGTGCCGTCCTCCCTGAGCTGCTGGACGCCCGGCACGTCGGAGTGGGCGACGCCCAGTTTCCCGGATGCCTCGATCACCGCGGTGTCGAAGCCATCGGCCTCACGCAGCACAGCCGTGATGTCGTCGATGGGATTGCTGGGGCTATCAACGGCCCAGACATCCCAGCCACCGCGCGACTCTTCGCTGAGGAAGAGGCGGTCGTAGTTGGAGTTCATCGTCGACATGACCGTGAGGGCGAAGATGACCAGGCCGATCATGGCGATGGTCATGCCGCTCCGGAAGCGGTTCTGCGCCGGGTAGGCGACCGCTGTCTTTACGGCCGGCAAGATGCGGGTGAAGAGCGCGCCCGTCTTCGCCAGCGCCCATAGCATGATGTCGTTGTTGTACACCAGCACGTACGTGGCCGAGGCGACCATCATCAGGCCGCTGAGAAAGAACATCTCCATGCCGCCGTCCATCTCGCCCAGCAGCGGATCGAGGGTGTCACCGGCCGCCACCACCCAGTACGTGAGGATAGCGAGGCCGATACCCGTGAACAGCGGGCGTTCGGGTGCGCCGAAGTATCGCAGGGTCAGCGCGAGGCAAATGCCGAACAGCGACACGCCCAGCGAGAACGGGAAGGCATGATCCACCTGCAGGCCTGTCCAGGTGAGCAGCACCCCGAATCCCAGCCCGGCCAGCCCCAGCACCAACGATCGCCAACCCGCCCGCGCGAACTTCGGATCCGGCAGGTCGCGGATCGCGCGGACGATGTTCAGAACGCTCACGCGCCAGGAGGAGAAGGAAACCGTTACGAAGGTCAGGACGACGCCCAGCGAGTATGAGACTATGAGACTCCGCGCCGTCACATGGAAGACGATGGAGATGTCGAACATGCCGAAGAGGATAGCCATGATGCGCGTCATGCCCAGCGACACCGCCACGCCCAGCCCGGCGCCTACGGCCGCCGACAGCACGTTGTACGCCATGCCTTCGGACAGGAACGTCTGAACCAGATGGCCGCGCTTCATGCCGACCGCGCGGCTGATGCCCATCTCCGTCTTCCGTTCGGCCGCCAGCATCACGAAGATCATGAAGATCAGGAGCAGGCCGGCGGCGATGGAGAACAGGCCCAGGATGATGAAGAAGGTCATCATCATGTACCCGAACTCCTCGGCCTGTTCGATCAGGTCCTGCTTGTAGGGCCTGATGGTGAGCTTCGTGCCCTCCAGCTTCTCCTGGACGTCCGCCACGACCGCGTCGGTCAGCGGCACGCCGCCGCGCTCGCCGCCTCTGTTGGAGACGGCGACGAAATCGACCTTGCCCTCGGTTCCATACAACTCCTGTAGCCGGTCGAGGGGCAGCACGGCGCCTCTGCGGAAACCGGGCGGGCCCGTCCCTGTCAGGAACTTGTCTTTGGTGATGGCGGCGACCTCGAAGTTCACTGGTTTACCGAGGATGAATAACTGGAGGGTGTGCCCGGGCTCGATGGCCATCTCCTCGGCCATCTCGTTGTTCACGTAGATCTGCCCTTCGGGCAAGGTCGCCAGGTCGAGGGGCTGGCCATCGACGGTCTGCAGGTCTTGCTCGAATCCCGCGGTGTGCGCGGCGTCGACGCCCGTGAGAAGAATGGCGGGCTCCGTCTGGCGCGCGTCGACGTTCATAGCGGGCGCGATCTCCCACGAGAAAGCGACTACGCCGTCGATGTCGTCGTTCCCTGCCAGCTCTCGGTACAGCCGCTCCGCCTCGTTCTGGGCGAACGGAGCCGGTGGCTCGACGGATCCGCCGAAGCCCATGCCGCCCTCCTCGTCGCCTGTGGACACCCGGACCAGCTCGTCGACGTGACCGTCACCTCGGCGAAGCGGCGGACCATGGCCGCGGTCTTCCCGAAGCAGCGCTTCACGTCCC
>JBBITS010000099.1:5626-9142 GCA_037440665.1 Chloroflexota bacterium | reverse complement strand
CTGCTTCTCGCGCTCGGCCTCGATCTTCTGCAGGTCGGAGTCGCGCTTCTTCTGCAGGCTCTCGATCTTCTCGTCGCGCCTGAGTTGAACGGCCGCGATCTCGTCCTCGACGGCCTGAACGCGAGTGGCCAACTCCCTCTCCAGTTCCTGCTTGACCCGCTCGAGCGCTTTTTCCTTGGCTGCAGCGTCCACCTCGGTCACCAGGAACTGAGCGAAGTAGAGGACGCGCTCCAGCGAGCGCGGCGACATATCGAGCAGAAGGCCGATGCGGCTGGGCGTGCCCTTCACGAACCAGATGTGGCTGACGGGCGAGGCCAGCTCGATGTGGCCCATGCGCTCGCGGCGTACCTTGCTGCGCGCGACCTCAACGCCGCACTTGTCGCAGATGATGCCCTTGTAGCGCACGCGCTTGTACTTCCCGCAGTAGCACTCGAAGTCCTTCTGCGGGCCGAAGATCTTCTCGCAGAACAGACCGTCCTTTTCCGGCTTGAGCGTGCGGTAGTTGATGGTTTCCGGCTTCGTCACCTCCCCGTAGGACCACGACCGGATCTGCTCCGGCGAGGCCAGCGAGATACGGATGGCGTTGAAGTCATTCACCTCAAGCACTGAGCGGCTCCTCTCTGGTCTCCAGCCTGGTCATCATGGCGCCGATCTCTGCGCTCGGCTCAGCCTCGGGCTCTCCCACGAACTCGACGCGTTCCTCGTCCTCGTTCAGCACCTCGACGGCGAGGCCGAGGCTCTGCAGTTCCTTGACCAGCACCTTGAACGACTCCGGGACGCCCGGCTCGAGGATGTCCTCGCCCTTGACGATGGCCTCGTAGGTCTTGACGCGCCCGACCACGTCGTCGGACTTCACGGTCAGCAGTTCTTGCAGGATGTGCGCGGCGCCGTAGGCTTCGAGCGCCCACACCTCCATCTCGCCGAAGCGCTGGCCGCCGAACTGGGCCTTGCCCCCCAGCGGCTGCTGCGTGATGAGCGAGTAGGGGCCGGTGGAACGCGCGTGGATCTTGTCCTCTACCAGGTGGACCAGCTTCATCATGTAGATGTAGCCGACGGTCACCGGCCGGGCGAATGGGTCGCCGGTGCGGCCGTCGTATAGCATCTGCTTGCCGTAAATCGGCGGCGCCTTGCCGCGGTCGGCATGGACCTGCGCCAGCGCCTCCAGGTCGGCGAGCGGCTTGCCACGGACCTTCGCCTCGCCGCACTCCGACTCGAGCCAGAGTTCGAGGCAGGCTCGCTTGGCCGCCCCCACGTTCGTGTCGTCGAGGATTTCGCGGCCCGCGTAGCCCCGCTCCTGTAGCCACCCTTCCATCCGGGCCAGGTCCACGTTCTCGCCGAGGGCGGCGCCGTTGGTCTTGCTGGCGCCGGCCGTAACGGCGTTGGCCTGAATGGCCAGCCAGGCGCGGGCCAGGGCGTCCTCGATGACAGCGTCGCTGGCGCCATCGAAGACAGGCGTCACGGCGCGGAAGCCCAGAGTGTGTGCGGCCCAGCCCAGGTGGGTCTCCAGAATCTGCCCGACGTTCATGCGGCTCGGCACGCCGATGGGGTTAAGAACGATGTCGACGGGCGTGCCGTCGGCCAGGTGCGGCATGTCCTCCACCGGCAGGATGCGGGCGATCACTCCCTTGTTGCCGTGGCGCCCGGCCATCTTGTCGCCCTCCGACAGCTTGCGGCGCTGGGCGATGGAGACGCGTACGAGCTGGTTGACGCCCGCGGGCAACTCGTCGTGCGTCTCGCGCGAGAACACCTTGACGTCGATGATCTTGCCGCGTTCGCCGTGCGGTACGCGCAGCGAGGTGTCCTTCACCTCACGCGCCTTCTCGCCGAAGATGGCGCGCAGGAGCTTCTCCTCGGCCGTCAGCTCCGTCTCGCCCTTCGGCGTGATCTTGCCGACGAGGATGTCGTCGGCCTTGACCTCGGCGCCGATACGGATGATGCCGTTTTCGTCCAGGTCGCGCAGGCTCTCCTCGCCCACGTTCGGGATGTCGCGCGTGATCTCCTCAGGGCCCAGCTTGGTGTCGCGGGCCTCGACCTCGTGCTTCTCGATGTGGATCGAGGTGAACTTGTCGTCGCGGACGACGGCCTCGGAGATGACGATGGCGTCCTCGAAGTTGCAGCCCTCCCAGCTCATGAAGGCGCACAGCAGGCTCTGGCCGAGGGCAAGTTCGCCTTGATCAGTCGAGGAGCTGTCGGCCAGCGGCACGCCCTTGCGGACGCGGTCGCCCTTCCTGACTGTGGGCCGCTGGTTCATGCAAGTGCCCTGGTTGGAGCGCACGAACTTGGTGAGGCCGTAGGTCTTGACCTCGCCGTTGTCGTAGCGGACGGCGATCTCACTGCCGGTGGCGGACTCGATCACGCCGCTGGCCTCGGCCAGGATGACCTGCCCGGAGTCGACGGCGGCGCGCCACTCCATACCCGTCATCACGAGCGGCGTTTCCGGGCGGACCAGAGGCACGGCCTGCCGCTGCATGTTCGAGCCCATAAGGGCGCGCGGCGCGTCGTTGTGCTCCAGGAACGGGATCAGCGAGGTGGCCACCGACAGAATCTGCTTCGGCGATACGTCCATGAAGTGAACCCGGTCGGGCGCCTCCAGGGCGAAGGTCTCGCCCTGCCGCACCTCGACGCGGTCCTCCACGAACTGGTTCTTCTCGTCCAGCACGGCGTTGGCCTGGGCGACGGTGAACTGGTCCTCGACGTCCGCGGAGAGCAGCTCGATCTCGTTGGAGACGAAAGGCCGCACGGCGACAGACTGTGAGCCCACCTTTTCGATCTTCTTCTGGAGGTCGGGCGTAACCACGTCACCCGGCTCGGCGATGACCCGGTTGTTGCCGGCAACCACCTGCTGCCGCAGCGTGCGGCCGATGAGGTCCGGCGAGTCGGCGCGCACTTCCCGGATCACCCGGCGGTAGGGCGTCTCGATGAACCCGTACGGGTTGATCTTTCCGTAGGTGGCCAGCGAGCCGATGAGGCCGATGTTCGGGCCTTCCGGCGTCTCGATAGGGCAGATGCGGCCGTAATGGCTGTGGTGCACGTCGCGGACGTCGAAGCCGGCGCGGTCGCGCGAGAGGCCGCCCGGGCCCAGGGCCGAAAGGCGGCGCTTGTGCGTAAGTTCGGCCAGCGGGTTCGTCTGGTCCATGAACTGGGAGAGCTGCGAGCCCCCGAAGAACTCCTTCATCGCCGCCACGACAGGACGGATGTTGATGAGAGCGCTGGGCGTCGCTACCTCGGGATCGGTGATGGTCATGCGCTCGCGCACCACGCGCTCCATGCGCAAGAGGCCGACGCGGAACTGCATCTGGATGAGCTCGCCGACCGCGCGCACGCGCCGGTTGCCCAGATGGTCGATGTCGTCGGCGTGGCCCTGCCCGTTGTTGAGCCTGATGATCTCCTTGACGATGGCCCGCAGGTCGGCGGGCGTCAGGATACGCTGGCGCTGGTCGGTCCCCAGGCTCAACCTCTTGTTGACCTTGTACCGGCCGACGCGGCCAAGGTCGTACCGTCGCGGGCTGAAGAAAA
>JBBITS010000099.1:0-5608 GCA_037440665.1 Chloroflexota bacterium | reverse complement strand
TCTCGAGCGTCGGCGGATCGCCTGGCCGCAGACGCCGGTAGAACTCGAGCATCGCCTCTGTCTTGTTGGTCGAGGGCTCTTTGTCGAGCGTCGACTGGATGTAGTGATGGTCGTCGTTGGTGTCGACGTCGGCGAACCACGCGAGGATGCGCTCGTTAGTGCCCAGCTCGGCCTCGGGCACATTGGTGGTCTCCGGGTCCTCGTCCACTGCGCGCAGCAGCGTGGTGATGGGGATCTTCCGCTTGCGGTCGACCTTGACGGCGACGATATCCTTGTTGCTGGTTTCGAACTCGAGCCACGCGCCCCGGCTGGGGATGAGCTTGGCGTACGTCAGGCCACGGCCGCTGGTGGCGTCCGTCGCCCGCGTGAAGTAGACGCCCGGCGAACGTACGAGTTGGGAGACGACGACGCGCTCGGCGCCGTTGATGACGAACGTACCGTGAGCGGTCATGAGGGGGAAGTCCCCCATGAACAGCTCCTGCTCCTTGACCTCGCCCGTTTCCTTGATTACCAGTTCGACCTTCACCTTGAGGGGAGCGGCAAAGGTCATGTCACGCTCACGGCACTCGGCTTCGGAGTACTTCGGCTCGCCGAAGTTGTACTCGCCGAAGCGGAGTTCCATCCGGGTCCCCGTGAAGTCCTGGATGGGCGAGATCTCGTCGAGCAGCTCCCGCAGGCCCTCATCCTTGAACCACTCGAACGACTTGACCTGGATGTCGATGAGGTTCGGGAGGTCCTGGATGTCGGGCAGCTTTCCGTAGGATTTCTTGGCGACGGGGACGGACGACCCTACGCCGGCCACGGCTGTAAAGACAGTCATGTCTGCGTGCTCCTATCGAGTGCGATTAGGACACCGGACCCTGAAAACGACAAAATGCCCCGACAACTGAATAGAGTTGGGGATTAGACAAGGGGTTGCTGTCTAGCCGACGAAAATGTAGCAAACCGGGGACTCGGACGTCAACCGGTGAAGTATAACGGCCCTGTCAAGTCCGGGCAACGGCCAATCTGGCCAGAAGGTCCGCGAACCGGCGTTATCTGCCCTATGACGCTGCCGGCCGCCAGTCTGCCAGCAGGTGCGCGGCGGCCCCAGACGCCATGGCCTCGCGCGCCCGCTCGATGCCCTCTCCGACGTCTGCGGCCCGGTCGCCGAGGTAGAGGCGCAGCCCGGCGTTGAGCGCTACCAGATCGGCCTCCGCGCGGCTGGCCGTTCCAGCCACTGCCGCCTCGGTGAAGGCGGCGCAGCCGGCGGCGTCGCGGAACCTGAGGTCGTCCTCCGACGCCGGCTCCAGGCCGTATTCGGCCGGGTTAAGCCGCCACTCGGTGGTTCCCGCTGCCGTGACCTCGATGATGCGGGTGGCGCGGGCCGTACGGCAGTCCTCGTTGCCCTCGATGCCCTGCGCGAGCATGGCCCTCCCAAAACCCATGCTGATCAGCGCTCCGCCCAGCTTCTCCAGGTAGGGCAGGTGGGTGAGGCCAATGAGGTGATAGGGCGCGCTGGCCAGGTTGTACAGCTTCTCGATGGTGTTCAGCGCTGTGCGCAGGCCCAGTTCCCGCCGCAGGCCCTTCAATGCCGCCAGGGCGGGCACGAAGCGCGACTGCCGCAGGTAGACGATACCCACGCGCTCGATGCAACGGAGCGCGGCGTCGGGCTCCAGCCCCGTGGGTACGCCGAGCGCGTCGAGGATTGCGCCGACGGTGACGCCGTTCTTGGGGCCGATGCCTGGCTCGCCGTGCAACACCTGGGGCGCGCCCGCGGCGGCTGCGACGATGGACGCCGCCGGCGAGACGACCAGGTGCCCGTCGCGCCCGTCGTAGGGGCTTCCGATGTCCACGGCTCCCGCAACAGCGGGTTGGACGACGTGGGCGCGTTGGCGGATGGCGTCGGTGAATCCCAGTAGCTCATCTGGCGTTTCGCCCTTGAACCTCTGCAGGAGAAGGAACGCCCCCGCCTGCGCCTGCGTCGCGACGCCGTCGAGAATAGCGCCCATGGCGTCGCGGGCCTCCTCCCTGGTCAGAGCGCGGCCCATGGTGGGCCCCTGGCCGATGGCGTGCAGGTAGGGCTTGAGGACAGAGGGATCGTGCGTGGCTGTTGTCATCTGCGGCTCCGGAGCGGGTGGTCGAAGACTCGACTCTGCGAGTGGCTGCTATGCGTCCATCCTATCGTTTGGGGCGGCTCAGGCGACAGCGGGCTCCTCGACGAAGTAGCGGACGCGCTCCTTCTTGTACTCGCGGGCGCTGAACAGGATGGCGTAGTCCGTCACGCCTGTCCTCGTGGCCAGCTCTTGAGCCACAAGCTCGACCTCCGCGCGCTCCTGACAGTGAACCATCGAGAAGATGGCGTACGGCCAGTCGGGGAACGTCGGTCGCCAGTAGCAGTGCGACACGCGAGGGTCGGCGGCCAGCAGATCGCCGATCGCTTCTGCGCGGTCGTCGGAGACGCGCCAGCACACCATGCCGTTGGACTCGAAGCCGGCCTCTTGGTGACGTAGGACGGCGGCGAAGCGGCGCATCAGTCCCTCCGCGCGCATCGCGTCAAGCCTGGTCAGCAGCTCTCGCTCGGTCATGCCCAGGGCGCTGGCCGCAGGCGCGAACGGACGCGAGATCAGTGGCAGGTCCTCCTGCAGCAGACGCACGATGGCCTTCTCCTCTGCGGTCAAAGGCCTGCGCTCGCGGCGGTGGCGGTTGCGGGGACGGGCCGACGTCGTCCCGCCGACCATGTCGTACTCGACGGCGATCTTGAACAGGCGCTTCGCGGGCAGCACGTGATATACGCCGACGCCGGCGCGAGACAGCAGCGCCGCGACGCCAGCTTCATAGTCCTCGTTCGCCGGCGCAGCCAGGACGAACCAGAGGTTGAAGGTGTGCTCGCGCGCGTAGTTGTGGCTGACGCCCGGGTGGGCCGAGATGACCGCCGCCGCTTCATCCAGACTCTTGGGCTCGACCGCGCAGGCGACGAGCGCCGTGCGGTATCCCAGGCGGTAGGCGTCGAAGATGGCGCTCAGGTGGCGGATGATGCCCGCCTCGCGCAGACGCCGGGCGCGCGCGAGGACCTCGGCCTCCGTCGAGCCGAGATCGCTGGCAATTGCGGCAAAGGGCTCTTCGGCCAGCAGGAAATCACCCTGGAGCGCGTTCAGAAGCCTGCGGTCGAGCAGGTCCAGTTCCGTCATACGCCTCAGAGCCTAGAGGCGAGCAGGGATCAGGGCCAGGGGCGGATTCCGGGCAAAGGTCCCAAACCTAGGCGTATCGTTCTTCTTTCCACGGATCGCCGTGGATGTGGTAGCCGTACTGCTCCCAGAAGCCGGGGCGCTCGTCCTCCATGAAGACGAAGCCGCGGACCCACTTGGCGCTCTTCCAGAAGTAGAGCCGGGGCAGCACCAGCCGAAGGGGCCAGCCGTGATCGGGGGTGAGCGGCTTGCCGTTGTGCGTGTGGGCGAGCATGACGTCGTCCTGCGCGAACTCGACCAGCGGGATGTTCGTCGTGTAGCCGCCGTAGGAGTGGATCATCACGTGGCGCGCGTTGGGGCGCAGTTTGACGCGCTTCAGGAGGTCCTTGATGGCGACGCCCTGCCATTCATTGTCGAACTTCGACCAACGGGTGACGCAGTGGATGTCGCAGACCACGCTGGTCTGCGGCAGTGCCATGAACTCGTCCCACGTGAAGCTGACCTCTTCCTCGACCAGTCCCGCCATGTGAAATCGCCACGCGTTGATGTCGATGCGCGGGATGCCGCCGTAGTGCAGAACCGGCCAGCCGTCGGTGAGCTTCTGGCCGGGCGGAAGGCGGTCGCCGTACACCTTGCGGTCCTCCTCAGCACGCCGGCCGTAGAACTCCAGCGCCATTCGTTCGCTCCTCGCTTCGCCGACCATGGTAAACAGGCGCCGAATGGACGGTCAACGAAGCGCCGGCCGTCAGGCGTCGTGGTCGAGCCGCCGCCTGTGGTGTTAAGCTGACGCTCGTGAGCGACGTGACGACCCCCGTGGGAGCGCCGCAGGCGAGCGCCCTAGCCCGTCGCGTGCGGACGGACCTGCCGTTCTTTCTGGTAGCCGCGCTGATCGTGCTGGCCGACCAGGTGTCGAAGAAGGCCGTGCGTGACCGGCTCCTCCTCGGGGAATCCTGGCCCGACGCCGACTGGCCGGTGAAGCTGACGCACGTCACCAACAGCGGCGCCGCCTTCGGCATCCTGCAGGGCCAGACGACCTTCCTCATAGTCACGAGCCTTCTCGGCCTCGCCGCCATCGTCCTGTACTACCTTTATCCGCCGATGGAGCACGGCTTTCTGCGGGCGGCGCTGGGGCTGCAGCTCGGCGGCGCCGTCGGCAACCTGATCGACCGTCTTCGGTTGGGCGAGGTGACCGACTTCTTCGACTTCCCGCACTTCCCGGCGTTTAACATCGCCGACTCGGCGATCACCGTTGGCGTCGTTTCCATCATCGCGTTCTTCTCCCTTTCGGAGGCGCGTGGAAAGCTCCGAAGTACAGGCGGAGATTGAGCTGATCGCGGGCGCTGCGCGCGAGAGGCTGGACGTGTTCGTCGCGCGCTGCGTTCCTGGCCTCAGCCGGTCGCGCGCGCGGACGCTCGTCGATCAGGGGCTGGTGACCGTCGGCGGCCGGCTGGCCAAACCGTCGCACCGCCTGACGCCAGGCGAGCGCGTGGCGGTCATCGTGCCGCCGCCGGAGCCAGCCGAAGCGCGGCCGGAGCCGATTCCGCTGGTCATAGCCTACGAAGACGACGACCTGCTGGTTGTGGACAAGCCGGCGGGAATGCCGGTTCACCCAGGGCCCGGGCACAGCGGCGGCACCCTGGTCAATGCTGTGCTGGCTCACTGCCCGTCGCTCGCCGGCGTAGGGGGCGTCCTGCGGCCCGGCATCGTGCACCGGCTGGACAAGGACACGTCGGGCCTCGTCGTCGTCGCCAAAAACGACCGCGCGCACCGCGCGCTCCAGCGTCAGCTCAAGGAGCGGACGGTGGAGAAGCGGTACGTGGCCCTCGCGCACGGGCACGTCAGGCCCGCGGAAGGCGTCATCGACGCGCCCATCGCCCGCGATCCCAGGCGCCGCAAGCGCATGGCCATCGTCGCCGGCGGGCGCGAAGCCGTGACGCGATACCGCGTCGTCGAGCGCCTGCGCGGACGCGAGCGCAGGGGCGAACTGTACACGCTCGTGGAGGCGCGCCCCGTCACCGGGCGCACGCATCAGATACGCGTTCACTTCGCGTCTGTCGGCCACCCGCTGGTGGGCGACGCCGTCTACGGGAAGCCGTCGCCGCTGGTGGGGCGTCACTTTCTGCACGCCTCGGGCATAGCCATCGTCCACCCGGCCACGGGCGAGCGCCTTGAGTTCTCTTCCGAATTGCCGGACGACTTGCAAACGGCCCTGCGCCGTCTGATGCCGGCGTAGGCGCGCCTCAGCGTGTGAGGACCGACTCGGCGAGCCTCCTGTGGAGCCAGCCGAGGAGGTTGATGACGTGCAGGCTGATGAGCAGCGCCACGAGTCCGCCCAGGGACAGCAGGGGGATTGACCAGCCCGGGAAGTCCACGTGCCACCCGTCCTTGTCGCCCATGAACAGCGTGTCGCTGATGGGCCAGGTGATGGGCGAGGTCAGCGC
>JBBITS010000098.1:0-9259 GCA_037440665.1 Chloroflexota bacterium | reverse complement strand
GGAAACCGCAGGGACTGCCCGCCGGAATTTACAGCAGTCTAGAGACGCGACCAGCCTACGGCGCGTATTGAGGGAGAGCGAGGAGTATATCTGGTGGGCAGACAGGTACTTCAACACGAGGGGCTTGGAGGAACTCGTCGTTGCGGTCGACCCCGCAGTTGTGCGGAGTATCCGGATTCTGTCGGGCCCGGACAACGTTGGTGAACGGGCCAAACGTGATTTCGCCAGGTTCCACGACGAGCTTAGGTGCAAAGGCATTTCGGTGGAGTGGCGGATTCTCGAGGGGTTCGCTCATGATCGTTGGATCATGAGCGCCAACACGTGCTACAACGTGCCGTCGATAGATACCATACTGCGTGGACAACCATCGGAACTCCTAGAAACGCCAAATAGGCCACCATTTGATGGGTGGTGGGAAAGAGCAGCACCCATCAACGCCTCATAGGCCCGGTGGGCCGTCCCTCCCACCTCCCGCCTTCCACTTCCCACTTCCCGCCTCCCGCCGCCCGTCCGTCGAAAGCGGCGCCCCGATGGGGTAAGATCATCGCTATGAACCAGCAGCACCGCCGCGCCCTGAACATCGTCCTGAGGCGCATCGTCCCGGCGCTCTTCAAGCACCAGCAGCCCTGGGCGCTGCTGGGCAGCACCGCGTCGTCGCTCCAGGGCCTTCCCGTCGAGCCGCCCGACATCGACGTCGCGACGACGGTGCCGGGCGCGTATCTGGTATCGGGCTGCCTCATCGACTACATGCGCAACCCCGTCCGTTACGGCGAGACGGAGAACTACGCCAGCCACTTCGGCATCTTCGACATCGAAGGCGTGCGGGTGGAGGTGATGGGCGACCTTATCATCCGGGGCGAAGGCGGCGTCATCGACACGTCCCTGCACTTCACGCGCTGGAGCGACAAGGTGCGCGTCGTGGACGTCGACGGTATCGCCGCGCCCTGCGTGCCGCTGGAATGGCAGCTCGTCGCGAACCTGATCATCGGCCGCTACGACCGCTCGCAGCTCATCGCCGAGTTCTTCCAGACGCACCCGTACGACCGCAAGTTCGTCGAGGACATCTGCGCGGACGAGAACCTGCGACCGCCCGTCCGCGACCGCGTGCGCGACCTCCTGCGGCTGGAGCCGACGCCGCCCGTCCCCGCCGGATGACGTCACGTCCGCTCCAGGGCAGGCGCGTGTTCTACTTGGGCGCCGAGGGCGCGCACGGGCGTCGCGTGGCCGTGGCCATGGGCGAGGCCGGGGCGGCGGTGGGGCTGGTCACGCTCTCGCGCGAGACGCGGGCCGAGTTCCAGGCCAATTCCATCGCGAACGAGTTCTGGGCGTTCGGGGGGACGGCCGTCGCGCTGACGTGCGATGCCGATGACGCGGACGAGCTGCGAGCGTCGCTCGACGAAGCCTCGGCGCGGCTGGGCGGCGTCGACACCATCGTCGCCGACGTCCCAGGCGGCGCCGGCAGCGCCGCAACGCTCGTCGCAAGTCTGGCTGCGGTCGTGGAGCGCGCGACGGAAGGGCGTCCGGATTTGACCGTCGTTGTTCTGCCCGGCTACGGCGCCGCAGCGGAAGGCCTGGTTCGTCTGGTTACCCGCCTGCACGACGAGCGCCGGGCGCGCGCGTGCGCGATCATCGTCGGTGAGGACGAGGCCGGAGCCCTGGAGCCCCTGATGCCGCAGGAGAGCTTCGAGAGCCCCGACATCGGCGCGGCGGTCGTGAGCGCCATCGAGCGAGGACTGAGCGGCGTGGGGCTGGTCTTGCGCCTCACCTCCGCAATCTCCCCGCCCGAGCAGAGAGCATAGAGCAGAGCGCAGGGATTGCGCGCGGGCTATCAGCTTTCAGCTACCAGATATCAGATCCCTACGCATGCGGCGAGCGGAGAAGCGCTGACCGCTGATTGCTGAAAGCTGATGGCTGACTGCTGACAGCTGACAGCTACGCGTGCAATGTCAGGTCCGGCGCATCGGCGATGACGCCTGAAGCGCGCAGGTCCTCCACCTCGGCGCCGGAAAGACCGAGCAAGCCTTTGAACACGTAGTCGTTGTGCTCGCCGAAGTTGGGCGCGGGCAGGCGGACGCTGGCGGGCGTCTTCTCGAACCGCCAGAGCGGGCCTTCCATGCGCCAGATGCCCGCCACGGCGTGCACCACCGTCTCCCAGAAGCCGCGCTGGTTCAGATGCTCGTTCGCCATGAGCTGCGGGATGGAGAGCACAGGAGCCGCCGCGATGCCCGCCGCCTGTAGCTCCGACGCCGCCTGTTCGTGCGAGCGCTGGCGCGTCCACGCTGAGATAGGATCGAGCAGTTCGCCCTGGTTGCGATGGCGTGACACGACGTCGGCGAAGCGCTCGTCGCGCGCCAGGTCCGGCCAGCCGATGACGCCGCACAGGGCGGCGAATTCGGCGTCGGTCCCGACAGCGATGGCCACCCAGGCGTCGTCGCCCTCGCACGGGTAGACGCCATGCGGGGCCATGGACGGATGCCGGTTGCCCGACGGAGCGGGCCCCGGGTGGCCCATCGACGCCGCGACTATGTATTCGCCCACGTGGCTGATGAGCGCCTCCCACTGCGCGACCTCGACGTACTGCCCCTGGCCGGTGAGGCGACGGTGGATCAGCGCGGCGATGACCATGGCCGCCGCCGTCGCCCCGGCGACGGGATCGCCGTAGGAGATGCCCGACTTGTGCGGGCCGCGGTCGGCGTAGCCGGTGATGGCAGCCACGCCGGCCAGTTGCTCGACGTTGCTGCCGTAGGCCAGATGGTGCGACTGCGGGCCGTCCTTGCCGTGGCTCGGCATCGACACGAGGATGACGTCGGGCTTCACTGCGCGCAGCGCGTCGTAGCCGAGGTCCAGGTTTTCCAGCACGTCGGCGCGGTAGTTCTCGATGACGATGTCAGACATCGAGACCAGTCGCAGCGCCAGTTCTTTGCCCTGCGGCGTGTTGAGATCGATGGTGCACGCATACTTGTTTCTATTGTTGTGGTGGAAGAACGCCGCCTTGTCGTACCAGCGCTCGGTCTCTCCTCCCAGCAGATGGACCGACCGCAGCATGTCCCAGCTCCGCGCGGCTTCGACCTTGATGACTTCGGCACCGAGGTCGGCCAGCAGGCGCGTGCCGTAGGGCCCGGCCCAGACCATCGTCAGGTCCAGGACGCGAACGCCGGCCAGCGGCAGGCTGTAAGGGTTCATACGATGCCCTGCTGCCGGAGCAAGGTGATCTCCGCGTGCGATAGTCCCAGCGTCCCGGAGAGAACCTCGACCGTGTGCTGACCCAAGAGCGGCGCGGGCGCTACCGACGCGGGTGTCAGCGACATGCGCGCGGGCGGTCCGGGATGCGTCACGCGCCCGGCGGCCGGATGCTCGACGTCGCGGAAGAAGGCGCGGGCCCGCAGGTGGTCGTCGGCCAGCAGATCCTCGATGCTGTTCACCGGCGATATAGGCGCGCGCGTCTCGCCGGCGATGCGGGTGGCCTCGCGCTTCGTCACCGTCGCGGACCAGGCGAAGAACCGCGCCAATATCTCGTCGCCGTGCTGAAGGCGGGCGCGGGTGTCGCGGAAGCGCTCGTCGTCGATCATCCACTCTGAATCCATCGCCTTCATCAGTTGCGGCCAGTTCTTCGGCATACAGTGGATGCCGATGTGGCCGTCCTTCGCGGGATAGACGCCGATTAGCGCCGACTGCTGGTTGCCACGCCGCTTCGTCAGTCCATCCGCCCCTCGGTACGCGTAGTCGGGCAAGGCCACCTCCAGCGTCCCGGCCTGAGCCTCCATAGCAGCGACCTCGACGCCCTGGCCAACTTCGGACCGCATCGTCCAGTACAGGCCGGCGAGCGTTGCGCCGAAGGCGTGCAAACCCGCTTGGTACTCGGCCTGCAACCCGCCGCTTGCCAGCGGCTCGCGATCCGGATCGCCGGTCAGATAGTGCTGCCCACCCGCCGCAAACGACGTCATGTTCGTCCAGCGCCAGTCCTTCCACGGACCGCTGCGGCCGAAGGCAGTGAGCGACGTAACGGTCGCGCGGGGGTTGGCCCGCGCGAAGGTCTCGGGCGTAAGGCCCGTAGCCTGCTCTTCGGCGGGTGTCAGGTCACAGACGACGGCGTCGCTGTATTCGGCCAGCGCCAGGGCCAGCCGCGCGCCGGTGCGCGCGCGCCAGTCGACGGTCACGCTGCGCTTGCCCGTGTTCAGGTGGAGGAAAAGCGCGCTCTTCTCGCGGTCTGGAAGCCCCTCTGGGAACGGACCGGCGCCTCTCGCGGGATCTCCCACGCCGGGCAGCTCGATCTTAACGACGTCGGCGCCGAACATCGCCAGGAGCTTGCCGCAGTAAGCGCCGCCGGGGCTCGTGCAGAGTTCCAGCGCCGAATAGCCGTTCAGCGGTCCGTCAGCCATAATCGTCGTCTTCCCTGAGATCGCCGCGAGGGTCGATCTTCGTTGGCTTTCCCGGCGCAATTAGAGGCCCGCGTTCCGGGCCTCCGCGCGATCGTAGCAGCGGGCTGAAGGAAGGGGCAAACGATAGTCTACCCAGACTGGAATCCGCGCGGCCTGAACACGGGCTTAACGTCGCCATCGGCCACTACGGCCAGAAGGTCGAAGGCCGCGTACAAAGCTGGCGCGAGCGAGCGCACGGCGCCGCTCACAGTCTCGTGCTCGATGAACTCACTGATAGTGACGATCGCAGCGCAACGCGCGGGCGCTTCGGACGCCAGCAACGTCTCCGACGCCGCTTGGAGCCGCTGGCGAAGCAGCCGGCGCAGCACGGCCCCGGCGCTGGCATCGAACGACGGCGGCGCGGCCGCGATGGCGAATCCGTCGCCTTCGCGCAGCCGCTGCACCGTCCACGAGTCGTTCAGCTCGAACTCGACGGCCTGCCCTTCCTGCATGCCGAGCGAGAGCTGCGTGATGCTGTCGAACATCGCATCGCGCTCCCGTTCGTCTTTCGGCGCGCGCTTGATTCGCGACGTGTCGACGTAGAACGTGCCGCTCACGCGCTCGGTGATGGCCGTCCAGTAGCGCGCCAGACCGCCGACCACCGAAGCGTAGCCGCCCTCGTCGCGCGTCTTCGCCATCCGGCAAACAGCCGGAAACTTCACCTCGGCGCGTCCGCCAGGCGCCAGGGGCGACCCCGCGAAGGTCACCAGACGGACAAACTCCGAGGCGTCGGGCTCGTCGATCGGAATGTCGCCGCCCGGTGGAACCCAGAGGAGATACGGCCCGCGCATGCCGGCATGGATGCGGTCAGCCATCTCCCGCCGGCGCCGCTTCCAGCCTTCTTCCTCTTCCCACAGAGGCAGCACGGCCAGCGCCAGGCGCGCGTCGCCGTCGGCGCAGTCGAACGCAGGCGCGTCTCCCGGTAGTTCACCGGCGGCAGCGAACGAGCGCCCGTTTGTCGCGTTGATCCACTGGAGGACGAGATCGGCGATGAAGCGGGGCAGCAGGTCCACCATCAGATGTTCGACCTTGTCTGTCCGCCGTCGACGTTCACGCAGGCGCCGGTCACCCAGCTCGCGCGCTCAGAACAGAGGAACACGACGACGTCGGCCACCTCGCCGGCGCGGCCGAAGCGCCCCATGGCGATGTTCTCCTGGACGAAGCGGGCCATGCCTTCGGGGTCTTCCTGCTGTCGGCGCCACCATGAACCACCCTCGAAGCTGATGGATCCGGGCGCGACGGAGTTGACGCGAATCCCGTTCTTCGCCTCCTGCAGCGCCAGGTTCTTGGCGTGGGAGATCATCGCAGCCTTCATGGCGTTGTACGTCAGGTGGCCGCCGGCCTCGCGCCCCCAGATCGATGCGACGTGGACGATGACGCCGCCCCCCTGCCGGCGCATGTGAGGCAGGACAGCCCGGCTGCAACGCGCGGCCGCCGCGATGTTGGCCGCGTACGCGCCGTCCCACGCCTCCTCGCTGTCCCCGGCGAACGATCCTCCGGCGTTGTTGACGAGGATGTCTATGCGGCCAAAACGCTCGATTGCGGCGCCCACCAGACGATCGACGTCTTCGGGCCGCGTGATGTCGGCGACGACGGCCAACGCGTTCGCGCCGGCCCTTGCGACCTCCGCCTCGGCCTCGCGCAGCTTCTCCTCGCCCCGGGCGCAGAGAACGACGTTGCAGCCCTCGGCGGCGAGGCCAAGGGCGATGGCTCTGCCCAGCCCCCGGCTGGAGCCGGTGACGATAGCGACTTTGCCTCGCAGCCCAAGGTCCATGTCGGGATCGATGGTAGCAGGGGAAGCGCGCTGGACACAGCGCTCACGGCCGTGGCGCGCGAAACGATGCGGCCGCCTCGCGCAGCGCCGCGACGGCCTGTGTCAGCTCGCTCGCGTCGGACACCGGCGCGCCGCAGGCGGAGCCAATGCAGATATACGCGGCGGGCGCAGGTTCGGCGGGCAACGCCAGTCGCGCCAGGAGGTCCGCATCGCGGCCAGGGTCGAGGAGCTGCGCGACGCGTCCGGGCTCGGCCACACGCAGAGCCGCTCCATGCAGACGCTCGCCTGCGCCGGCCCGATCCACAACGCGGATGTCCGGCCCGGGATTCAGAAATTCGTCGACGGCCAGCGCATAGCCGGCGGCGAAGAGACCCAGGGCTTTCTGCTGGCCCGCGAACGCCTCGAGAGTTCGCCTCGCGATCGCAGTGTGCCGCGCATCGTCAAGAAGGCGACCCAGCCGGGCGAACACCGTTGCCGCCACGGCGTTCTCGCCGATCTGCTTCTGCCGGAACGCCAAGCGCCCGAGGACTTCGCCCCCCGGAGCGACGTCCCAGAAGCCGCCCCGTGCGGCGTCCTGGAACCGCAACGCCATGTGGGCGGCTACCTCCAGCGCCCGGTCGAGATGCATGCGCTCGCCCGTGACCTCGTACGCGTCGAGGAGCGCGCGCGCCGCAAAGGCGTGGTCAGCGAAGACGCCCGGCACGGCCGGCTCGCCGCTCCAGACGTGGCGCAATCCTTCGCCGGCCGACCACATGCGCTGCCACATCCAGTCGAGCGCCCGCGCGGCGCGCCCCGCCAGCTCCGGCCGGTCGATCGCCCACGAGGCCTCCAGGTACGCGCTCGCGGCCTGGGCGAGCCACCCAGCGTACACGCGGTGATCGACGGGGGGAGCAGACCGCCTCTGCCGCGACTCGCCGTCCAGCCGGTAGAACTCCTCGTCCGCGTCCTGGCTCCCATAGAAGACGCCGGTGCCGGGGTCGGAAAGCCATGCGTCCACGTAGCCGATGGTCCGCAGCGCCGCCTCTCGCAGCAGCGGGTCCCCAGCGACACCATGCAGCCGGACCAGCGACCGCAGCAGGCCGGCGTTGTCCTCGAGCATCTTCTCGAAGTGCGGGACCGACCAGTCGCGCCGCGTCGAGTAGCGGAAGAAGCCGCCCCACACCTGGTCGAACGTTCCGCCCGCCGCCATGTGGCGAAGCGTGTTCTGCGCCATCTGCAGGAGACCGGCGTCACCAAGTCGCACGCCGGCGTGAGTGAGCAGATCGATGGCATCGACGTGAGGGAACTTGGTCTCGCCGCCGAAGCCGCCGAACACGGGGTCGTACTGCTCCCGGACGGCGGCCAGCGTCTCTTCGACAATCCGGTCCGAGAGGTCGCCCGGCGGCGCCTGCGCGGTCTCCGCCTGGGCCTCCCGCCTGCGTTCCCACCGCTCGGCGACTTTAGCCGCGACTTCGCCCCGATGCTCGCGGTAGTAATCGCGGACCTGGGTCAACGCCTGCCACAACTGCTCCGGCGGCACGTAAGTCATACCCGCCAGCGCCTCGCCGTCGGGCGTCAGGAACGCGGTCGTCGGCCAGCCACCCATGTTGTAGCGAGCGTTGACGTCCGGCCGCTCGTCGTTGTCTACACGAACGGGCACGAAGTCCTGGTTGAGCAGGCGGATGACCTCTTGATCTGAGTACGACGTCTCATCCATGACGTGGCACCAGTGGCACCACACGGCCGAGATGGCGAGGAGGATGGGCCGGTCCTCGCGAGCGGCCTCCTCGAACGCGGCGGCGCCCCAGGGACGCCAGCGGATCTCGTGGGCGCGGTTGGGACGGGGCGAGAAGTGAAACTGCGATTCGCTCGGCATGCGTACTCCCGGGCTGTGGCGATGTGCGGGCGTCGCTTCCAGCTTATCAGGAGACGCGGCGGCGTGAGCGCTCGTTAGAAGGGCGTCGTCTTCAGGCCCTGCAGGGCCCGGATGTGGTGCGCCTCGCCCAGATGCAAGAAGCCATGGTTGATGATGACCTGACGCAGGCCCATGACCGCGGGAACCTCGCCGAAGGGCATGATGCGCAACGTGCGCTGGAGCGAGGCTTCGTCGAGCCCATCCAGCCACTCCATCGTCGCCTTCCAGACCGCGCGCTGATATTCCATCCACTGGTCCACAGCGGGGAGGCGCATGTCCCGCGCCTCTTCCGGTGCCATGCCCGTGCCCTGCGCCGTGCGGTGCAGCCCGAACTTCTGGTCGTAGCCGCCCTGGAGCCAGACCGTGGGCGTCCGCTCGCGGAAGATGAACTGGACCAGGTTGTCCTCGGTGCGGACGGCGTGCCAGGCGATGAACCCGATGTGGTTGCCCTTGCCATCGGGCACGTAGTGCATCTGTTCCGGCGTCAGGTCCTCTACGGTCTCGTCCCACCAGTCGTGGAGCTGCTTGAGGGAGTCGCGGGCGAAGGCGATAAGAGACGACATGGGGTTCCTCCTGAGGCTCACGCGGCCGTTGCCGCAAGAACAGGATTCAGCGCAGTCCAACCTTACGAGAGTTCGGTGTTGCGGTCCATCAGAGGAGGCCCAGCCTCGCCAGATCAGCCTCGGTCCATCTGGCCTGCCGCTAAATCATTGACCTGAGCGTCTTGGGTGGAAACGTCTGGCCAGGACGGTGAAATGATACCGTCACCCGTCTGCCGTCAAGGTGACGATAGTGTTGGTGGCTGCCCTTCTGGCTGCGCAATTCGAAGCCGTCACGTACCAGGGCAGCAACCAACGCGCGGGCCGTCAGGCTGCGCAGCCTGACGTAGTCCGCAGGCATACTAGACGGTCACCGCCACCTTCGGCTCTAGCGGTATTGGCTCGCCGTCCCTGATCATCTCTTCGACGACCATCTGAACGACCTCCTGGATGTTCTTGAGCGCCTCTTCCTGCGTCTCACCCCAGGTAGCGGCGCCACGCTCCTCCAATACCGGGCAGTAGGCGTGCCACCGGCCATCATCCGGCTCGACAACCACGTTGAACACGTAGGTCTTCATCAGGCCCCTCCTACGGCGCAAGGCAGCCATGCATAGCGTATATCCTGGTGTCCCAC
>JBBITS010000097.1:0-9279 GCA_037440665.1 Chloroflexota bacterium | reverse complement strand
TGGGCGGCGCGCCCGCACGAGGCCGAATCATGATCGGCGGGCCGCTGATCCTGATTGCCATTCCGATCGCCGGGGCGGTGATGGCGTTCGCGCTGCGCCCGCTGCGAACCGTCAGCGCGATGGTGTCCGCCTCCATCTCCTCGTAGGGCATCATGACGATGAGGCGGCCGTCCTTGTCCAGAAGCTCGAAGACCAGCGCGTCGAGCTGCGGCAGCACGTCGTTCTTGCAGGCGTCGGACTGGCAGTTGTACCAGACGACCACGCCACCGTGCTCCATGCTGTGGAGAGCCTGCTCTTTGGGCTTGGGCGTCGTGTGGATGCCCCACGGTATGGCCACCGGGTCGTGCGGCCCGGAGGTGGGCGGGTTGCTGACGTAGCAGGTCGAGGTGTCGGTCGCGCCTTCCTCGCAGATGTCGCGCACCGTGCCGGATTGCGGGAAGTGGTTGCGGCCCTGGGTCGGGTAGAACACGCCCGGCAGGTTGGGGTCGTCGTCGGCCTCTGCTTTCTCGGCCGCGTTCGGTCCCTTCTCGTCCATGCTGGCGACGATGACGTAGGCCAGCACGCCCACGACCAGCGCCAGCCCCGCGATCACGACCACGGGGACCCACGGGATGGCCGGCCTGCCCGGCGCCGCCTGCCCCTTACCCTTCTTCGCCTTCTGCCTGCTCATAAGCCCTGCTCCTCCATCTCGGCGGCGATCTGCCGCAGCTTCGCCTCGGTGTCGCGCGACGTGTCGACCACGTAGTGCCGGCGTCGCAGCGGCTCGGCTGTCGCCCGCATCCGCTCGTAGACCTCGACGCCGGCCTCGGAGCGCGAGGACGCGACGCCCAGCGTGCGGTGAGCCAGCCGCCGGTGGACCAGCCAGCGCGGCACCACGACCCGCACGAGGATCAGGCGTGCTCCGGCGGACCCGGCGATATCGTACAGCGGCTGGCGCTCACGTTCGATAAGGTTCGTCGCATCGAGGATGACCGGCACACCGCGCCGCAGGAGTTCCCCGGTGGCGGCGTGGATGGCGTCAAACAAGCGGCGGCTCTCCTCGGGACGGTACGTCGGGCGGCGGAACAGCGCCTTGCGCAGGTCGTCGCTCTCGAGGACTAGCGCGCCGGCGCGCCGCCGCAACTCTTCGGCGACCCACGACTTGCCGCTTCCCGGCAGACCCACCAGCGCCACCAGCGCCGGCGAAGGGCGCGAAGCCGGAAGCCGGCCGCAGCGGCGGAGGATCGCGGCGATGTCTCGCTCCGTCCTTCCTGGAAGGACGGCGGGCATTATAGCAGGGGCCTTCCCGCGGGTTACGGCGCGCACGCTACCGGGCCGCCGTCGGCAGCGTCACGCGGAACTCGGTGCCTTCCTCGGGCGAGCTGGCCGCCTCGATGGCCCCGCCGTGCGCCTCGACGATCTCGGCGGCGATGGCGAGCCCGAGGCCCGCGTGTCCGCCCTTCCACACGCGCGAGGAGTCACTCTGGTAGAAGCGCTCGAACACCCGCGACACATCCTCGGGCGCGATGAACGAGCCGGTGTTGTGCACCGTCACCCGGACGGAGCCGTTGGCGGCCTGCGCGCGCACCGTCACGGTGCTGCCAGGCGGCGAGTGCTGGATGGCGTTGTCGACGAGGTTGACGAAGACCTGCTCGAGCCGCCGTCCGTCGGCCTCGATAGCGGGCAGAGGGGCGGCTTCGTAGCGCAGCGTCGAGCCGCGCTCCTCGGCACGGTGGCGGAAGCGCGCGAGCGCGGCCTCCAGTAGCTCCTCGAGATGGAGGCGCTCTCTGGTCAGCGTCACCTGCCCGGCCTCCATCTGCGACAGGTACAGCAGGTCGTCCACCAGCTCCCGCATGCGGTGGGCCTCTTCGTGGATGATGCGCCCGGCCTCGCGGTAGTCGTCATCGGTGCGCATCTCGCCGTCGACCATCGCCTGCGAAAAGCCCTGAATGGAGGTGAGGGGTGTCTTCAGTTCGTGGGAGACGTTGGCCAGCAGGTCGCGCATCGACTGGTTGGAGCGCATCACCTGGCGGGCCATGGTGTTGAACGCGCCTGCCAGCTCCTTCACCTCGTCGGCGCCTGTGGGCTCGATGCGCTGGTCGTAGCGGCCGAGGCCGATCTGCTGCGCGGCCCGCGTCAGCGCCTGCAACGGGCGCGTGATGGAGCGCGAGAGGACGAAAGAGATGGCGACGGCGACGGAGAGGGCGACGGCCGCGGCGATGGCCAGGCGCGGCGCCAGGTCCAGCCAGGCCGCGCTGATGCGCGTCTCGGGCACGGCGACCAGAGGGCGCAGGCTGGCGCCAGCGATGATCTGGCGGTTGACCTCGCTCACTCCGTCCGACGTGAACAGCACCAGCTCTTCGCCCCGTAACCTCGCGTAGCGGAAGCTTTCGTCCTCTCCCCGCCGCCCTTCCACGGACCGGGGCCCTTCGAAGGAGAGGATGTAGCGTCCCTCCAGCTTGTGGGCGCTGTCCCAGACGACCAGCAGGCTCTCTTCCAGCAGCAGGGTGCGGATGTCGTAGCGCTCGGAGTACTGCTCGAGCATCCGCGTGATCTCCGAGCGCCCGGCGCCGGCGTCCTCCATCAGCGCGACCTGCACGGCCAGAGGCTCGGCGTGCCGTCCGACGCGCTCGCGCGCCGTGTCCTGCTGTTCGTCCCGGAGCAGGACGAGGGCGAACCCGCCGGCGAGAAGCACGGCCACCGCTGTCACCAGGACGAAGGCGACGATCAGGCGGACGTTGAGGCTACGGAACATTGCGCGGCACCAGCTTGTAGCCGATCCCCCACACCGTCTCGATCTTCACGGAAGCGTCACCCAGCTTTTCGCGCAGCCAGGCCACGTGCACGTCGATGGTGCGCGTGTCGCCGAAGTAATCGACGCCCCAGACCATCCGCAGCAGGCGCTCCCGCTCCATCACGATGCCCGGGTGCTGCAGAAACGCCGCCAGCAGATCGAACTCCTTCTGGCGCAGGCGGAGGCTGCGTCCGTCCACCGTCACCTCGCGGCTGGCGGTGTCCATCCGCACACCGTCGACCTCGATGACTTCTGGCGTCTCGGGCGCCGTCTGGGCGCGGCGAAGCACAGCCTTGACGCGGGCGACGAGTTCGCGCGGGTTGAAGGGCTTGGCCATGTAGTCGTCGGCGCCCAGCTCCAGGCCGACGATGCGGTCCACATCCTCGCCCCGCGCCGTGAGGAAGATGATGGGAACGGAGCTGGACTTGCGCAGCTCGCGCGTAACCTCCAGCCCGTCCATCCCCGGCATCATGATGTCGAGCACGATGAGGTCGGGCCGGACGGTCCGCGCCTTCTCCAGCGCCTGCTTGCCGTCCGCCGCCGCCTCCACCTGGAAGCCCTCGTTCTGAAGGTACAGGCGGGCGAGCTGGACGATGTTCTTTTCGTCGTCGGCGACCAGGATGGTCTGCGGCATAGCGTCAGCGCCCCTTGCGCGGCCCGCGCCGGGGGCGGGCCTACGACATTATAGCCATGCGCGTTTTGCCTCTTTCACATAACAAGAACGCCGCGCCCTGCGGGCCGTGACGCGTGGCCTCTGCCGCTCTCCGCGGATATGGTAAGGGCGAATCTGGAGCGGGAGGTCCGGCGTGCGGGTGACGGCTCTCTGCGGAGGGGTCGGCGGGTCGCGCATGGTCCGCGGCCTGGCCCTGTCGCTGCCGCCGGAGAACCTGACCGCCATCGTCAACACGGCCGACGACGACGAGTTCCACGGCCTCTACGTCAGCCCCGACCCCGACATCGTCACCTATGCCCTGGCGGGCGTCGTCGACGAGGAACGTGGCTGGGGATATCGCGGCGAGACCTTCCGCTGGCTCGAGGCGCTGCGCCGCTTCGGCCGCGAGACGTGGTTCCAGATCGGCGACCGCGACCTGGCTACCCACCTGCACCGGACGGCGCTCCTGCATCAGGGGCGCACGCTCTCGGAGGTGACGGCAGACATCGCCCGTCGCCTTGGCGTAACCGCGCGTGTCCTGCCGATGTCCGACGACCGGGTGCGCGCGCGTGTGATGGCGGACGCCGGAGAGTTCTCGTTTCAGGAGTACCTGGTGAAGCGGCGCGCGCAGGACGCAGTGCGTGGCGTGCGCTTCGAAAGCATCGAGTCGGCCCGGCCCGCGCCCGGCGTGATCGAGGCGATCCGCGAGGCGGACGCGGTGGTCATCACGCCCAGCAACCCGGTGGCGAGCATCGGGCCCATTCTTGCGCTTCCCGGTGTGCGCGAGGCGGTGTCGGCGCACCCGCGGGTCGCGGCCGTGTCACCCATCATCGGCGGACGTTCGTTGCAGCCGCCGGTGGCGGAGATGATGGCGGGCCTGGGCGAGGAGGTGAGCGCCGTGGGCGTCGCCCGCCGTTACGCGGGGCTGGCAAAGGTCTTCGTCCTCGACACCGAGGACGCTGCCCTGGCCCCGCGCGTCGAGGAGCTGGGGATGCGCGCCGTGGTCACGGGCGTCATCATGCGTGACGACGCGGCGAAGGCGGCGCTGGCGCGGGAGGTCCTGGCCGCCGTTAGCGAGGCGTGATGCTATGATGCTGGCCGGACGCCGCCGGTGACTGGAATGAAGGCCACCGTTCATGGTGGCCGACGGAATGCCACGCTGAAGCGTGGCCTTCAGGAAACGGAGCGAGCGCGGCAAGGCGGCCTGCTGAACAACAGAGAAGAAGGCCACCATTCATGGTGGCCGGCGAGGGGATGCATATCGCAACCCTGAAGGGTGGCCTTCAAGACGCGGAACGCACGTGACGCTACCGCTTACGGCATGACGACTGGCGTAGGGCGTTTCGGGAGACGGCAGTGAAGATCGCGTTCGTTGGTGGCACGGGGGAAGAGGGCATGGGGCTCGCGTACCGAATGACGCTCGCCGGGCATCAGTGCGTCATCGGCTCGCGCAGCCGCGAACGCGCCGAGGCCGCCGCCGCGGAACTTCGCGCCAAGGGCGAGGACTTGCAGATCGCCGGCGCGCCTAACGACGAGGCCTGCGCCAGAGCCGACGTCGTGGTGATCACCCTCCCCTACGCCGGCCAGCGCGACACGCTTCCCACGCTCGCTGGCGCCATCGGCTCCAGGATCGTCGTCAGCACAGTCGTCCCGATGGTGTTCGACGGCGGCGCGGTGCGCCTGAGCCTTCCGCCCGAGGGCTCGGCGGCTCAGGAGGCGCAGGCGCTGCTGCCCAACGCGCGGGTCGTCGGCGCGTTCCAGAACCTCAGCGCGAAGAAGCTCCTCAAGGGCGACGTCCCGCTCGACGCCGACGTCATCGTCTGCGGGGACGACGCCGAGGCCAAAGCTAAGGTGTCGTCGCTGGCGGAGAGCATCCGCGGCGTGCGCGCGGTCGATGGCGGCGGGCTGGCGTCGTCGGCCTTCGTCGAGGCGATAACTCCCCTCCTGGTGAACGTCAACCGCCGGTACAGAACGCAGGCCAGCGTGCGCATCGTCGGCATTTGACCATGCCCTCAGAGGTGCGCGTCTTCGGCGTGGGCGGAATCCCAGAGGTGGGCAAGGGCGACGACATCGGCGCGCTCGTCGTGGACGCCTTGCGCGCGCAGGGGTCGCCCCCCGAGAGCGGCGACGTCCTCGTCGTTACCCAGAAGATCGTTTCGAAAGCGGAAGGGCGCGTGGCGCGCCTCGACGACGTCGAGCCGTCGGCCTTTGCGCGCCACGTGGCGGCAACGTGGGAGAAGGACGCGCGGCAGGTTGAGATCGTCCTGCGCGAGAGCCGGCGTATCGTCCGCATGGACCACGGCGTGATGATCTGCGAGACCAGGCACGGCCTGGTCTGCGCCAACGCCGGCGTCGACGCCTCGAACGTCGCTGAGACGGGTACGGTCGTGCTGCTGCCGCTGGACCCCGACGCGTCGGCCGAGCGCATCCGGCGGCGGGTGGAAGAGCGGACGGGCGCGCGCGTCGCCGTCATCGTGTCCGACACGTTCGGGCGTCCGTGGCGCAACGGCCTGGTGAACTTCGCCATCGGCGTCGCCGGCATGGCGGCGCTGGAGGACTACAGCGGCCAGGTCGATCCCGCGGGCTACGAGCTGCGTGTCACGCAGATGTGCTGGCCCGACGAGCTAGCCGCGGCCGCCGAGCTGGTGATGGGCAAGCTCGACCGCGTTCCCGTCGCGGTCGTGCGCGGCGTCCCCTGGCGTCCGGGCCGGGGCTCGGCGCGGGAACTGATCCGCGAGGCCGAGAAGGACCTGTTCCGGTAGGAGGCGCGGCGGTGACGCGGGCGGGAATCGGCTTCGACGCGCACCCCTTCGTGGAGGGGAGGCCTCTGGTGCTGGGCGGCGTGGCCATCGAGGGTGAGCGGGGCCTCGGGGGGCACAGCGACGCCGACGTTCTGACCCACGCCGTCATCGACGCTCTGCTGGGCGCAGCCGCCCTGGGCGATATCGGGGCGCACTTCCCGTCCGGCGACGGGCGCTGGAAGGACGCGCGCAGCCTGGACCTGCTGTCTCAGGTGGCCGGGATGCTCCGTTCGGAGGGCTTCGCCATCGTCAACGTCGACGCCACTGTCATCGCCGAGCGCCCCAGGGTTGCGCCCCACGTCGCCCGCATGCGCGAGGCCCTGGCCGGGGCCATGGGCGTCGAGCCGTCGCAGGTGAGCGTCAAGGCGACGACGACAGATGGCATGGGCTTCGCGGGGCGGGGCGAGGGCGTTGCAGCGCTGGCGACGGCGCTGGTACAGTGACGTAACTTATCCTTCGAGGAACCGACTTGATTGCGGGCGCCCAGGCCGGACGGGTGAGCAGAGCGGACCCCACGCCGCGGTCCGGCGCTTTCTGCTGCTGTTGTCCCGGGGGGTGATTCCGCCCCAGGGCGGAGTTCACCCCGGCCCTAGACAACCCGGCAGAAAGGCAGGTAGAACGAACGCCCGTGTCCCTCCTCCAGTCCATTCGCAACGACATCCGCGCCGCGCGGGAGCGCGACCCCGCCGCGACGTCCACCCTGGAAGTGCTCCTCACCTACCCGGGATTTCACGCCCGCGAGCTGCACCGGCTATCGCACACGCTGCACAGGATGCGCATACCGCTCATCCCGCGCCTTATCTCGCACGCCGGACGCTTCCTCACCGGCATCGAGATCCATCCGGGGGCGAAGATCGGCGAAAGCCTGTTCATCGATCACGGCATGGGCACGGTCATCGGCGAGACGGCCGAGATCGGCGATAACTGCCACATCCTCAACGGCGTCAACCTCGGCGGCACCAGCAACCGGCGCGAGAAGCGCCACCCGACGCTTGGCAACAACGTTCTTGTGGGCGCGGGCGCGCGGCTCATAGGGAACATCACGGTCGGCGACAACGCGCGCATCGGCGCCGGGTCCGTCGTCGTCACCAACGTCCCGCCCAACGCGACGGTGGTCGGCGTGCCGGGGCACGTGGTCGCGTACTACGACGAGACGAACGACACGGTCATGCGGCTGCCCGACCCAGAGTGGGATCGCATCACCGTCTTGGAGCAGCGCATCGCTGAGCTTGAAGATAAGGTGCGGCGGTTGACGCAGGCGCTGGGCCAGCCCGCGGGCGCCGCGAGCGACGAGGAGACGCAGTGAGACTGACCAACACCCTGACCCGCCAGGCCGAGGAGTTCGCACCCGCCGGAAACGAAGTGAAGATGTACGTCTGCGGCGTGACGCCCTACGACGAGTGTCACGTCGGCCACGCCTTCAGCTACGTCGTCTTCGACGTCCTGCGGCGCTACCTCGAGTTCCGCGGCTACCGCGTGCGCCACGTCCAGAACTTCACGGACATCGACGACAAGATCATCGTGCGCGCCAACCACCTCGGCGTCAGCGCCGCCGATCTGGCCGAGCGGTACGTCCAGCGCTACTTCGAAGACATGGAAGCCCTCAACGTCCTGCGGGCTACGGAGTACCCCCGCGCCACGCAGGAGATCCCGGGGATGATCCGCATCATCGAAGGGCTCATCGAGAAGGGATACGCCTACGTCGCGCCACCCGCCGCTGGCAGCGAGTACGCCGACGTCTACTACCGCGTCGAGCGCAAGAACGACTACGGCAAGCTGGCGCACCGGACGCTGGAGTCGATGCTGGCGGGCGCGCGGATCGAGCCCGGCGAGCACAAAGAGAACCCCATGGACTTCGCGCTGTGGAAGGGCGCGAAGGCGGGCGAGCCCTCGTGGGATAGCCCGTGGGGACAGGGCCGCCCTGGCTGGCACATCGAGTGCTCGGCGATGTCGCTGCGCTACCTCGGCGAGGAGCTGGACATCCACGGCGGCGGCGAAGACCTCATCTTCCCTCACCACGAGAACGAGATCGCCCAGACCGAAGCCTTCACCGGGCACGCGCCCTTCGCCCGCCTCTGGCTCCACAACGCCTGGGTGAAGATGGGCGAGGAGAAGATGAGCAAGTCGCTGGGCAACATCGTCTCCATCCGCCAGGCCATCGATGCGGTAGGGGCCGACGCCCTGCGCTTCTGGATCCTCACGTCGCACTACCGCAAGCCGCTCACGTACACCGAGGAGGCGCTGCAGGCGGCGAAGGGCGGCGTCGAGCGTCTGCGCATCGCCGCGCGCGCGGCGGGCGACGGCAAGGGCGAGCCGGTGGACCCGGCCCAGTTCGAGGCGCGCTTCGTCGAGGCCATGGACGACGACCTCAACACGCCGCAAGCGCTGGCCGCGCTTTTCGACCTCGCGAAGGAGATCAACCGCGGGCGCGATGAGGGGCGCAGCGTCAGCGAAGCGCAGGCGGCTCTATTGAAGCTCGCGGGCGTGCTGGGGCTGCGTCTGGAGGAAGAGGCCGTGAGCATGGCCGCGGCGCCGTTCATCGACCTGCTGGTCGAGGTGCGGCAGGATCTGCGCAAGGCGAAACAGTTCGCCCTCGCCGATGGCGTGCGGGCGAAGCTCCTGGACCTCGGCGTCGCCCTGGAGGACACGCCGCAGGGCACCGTCTGGCGCAAGAAGGATTGAGCGGGGGAGGGCCACACGCTATCCGGAAGGCTGTCTAGTCGCACGCATAGCATCGTTAAGGACTGCGCGTGGACCTGGGGGTCACCGAACTTGGATCCACGGCAGCTTAATCGCTCCAGATTCCCACCAGTATAGGTCTAGCGGCGTGTCAACATGACTGCCCATCCTCACTGGCAAGTCGGCTAGTGCGCAAATGCTGTGACAATAGGAGTGTGCCCTTGACATGAGGCAATCTCTGTGCGATCATGCCGTCGCACAAAGGCACAGCTGCGAGTGCAAGCTGCCGAAGGAGGAACACCATGGTCGCGGGCGACAGGCAGCCAGCCCCCTACGCACCTGTGGACAACGTTCTCCGGGTTATCCGTCGGCTG
>JBBITS010000096.1:0-9316 GCA_037440665.1 Chloroflexota bacterium | reverse complement strand
AACAAGTGCGTGCCCGCGTAGAGCGCCGCGCCCAGCGCCACGGTTGCCGGGGCGATCCTCATGCCCTGAGCGTAGACCAAACGGCGGCGCGGGCGAAAGCGCCGGAGTCAGACGTCGGCGTGGTGGTCGTGCGGCAGATGGTGAGGCGGCTGCACCTTCTCGTAGAGCTGGAACAGGACGCCGTTGGTGTCGCGCGGATGCACGAACATCTCCTTCCAGTCCCAGGTGACGCGCGGGCCGCCGAAGGGCTCGACGCCGCAGGCGCGCAGATGCTCGGCAGCGGCGTCGGCATCCGCCACCTCGATGGTCACGTGGTGCACGCCGGGGCCGCGCTCTTCGAGGAACTTGCGCAGGAAGCTCTCCTCGCCCAACGGCTCCAGGATTTCCCACTGAGGTTGGCCGGGCCCCACGTCGAGAGTCGCTCCCGAGTAGCCGGCCTTCTCGTTCCGGAAGCGGTCGGCCACCCTCCACCCGAAGACCTTCTCGAAAAACGCGATCTGCTTCTCGAGGTCCCACACCGCCATGCTGACGTGGTCTACGCGCTTCGTTCCGAACACCTTGTCCTCCTCAGGGCGTGAAGTCTCGCATGCCACCCGGAAGGAAACCACGGGCGGCCACGGAGCGCAACGCGGTTAGACCAACCGGCGGCCTCTATGCAGGCCTAGCCTTGCAAAGTGGCTGCGCGTCCGGTCTACTGGAATACGGGGACTGGGGAAGGGGTGCAGGATGCTCATCCTGGTGAGGAAGGTTCAACAGGGAATCTGGATTGGCGGCGATATCCTCGTGAAAGTCCTCGACGTCGAACGCGACCGCGTGAAGCTGGGGATCTCCGCGCCGCCTGAGGTCAAGGTGGTGCGCCAGGAACTGCTGGAGCGGGAAGCTGCGCCGGAGCCGGTGGAGGAGGGCGAGCCAACCCGTTCTCCGTAGGCCGCGGGCTCAACCGAGGCGCAGCAGAATCTGGTACAGCCGGAACAGCAGCCGCAGCCCATCCATGACCAGGACGTCGGAGCGCTGGTTCAGACGCGGCTCCACGTGCTCGAAAAACCCCACTTCGTCGAAATGGATTTTCGTCTCCCCCTGCAGGGCGTCTCGCAGCCGCCGCGATTCCACGTAGGGGATGAACTCGTCCCCGCGGTCGTGGATGATGAACACCTCAGTGTGAATGTCCCCGGCGACGGTGCGGGGTGACAGCTCATCGAGAATCGCGATGGCCTTCGCGGGCAGGAGATCGACCAGCGCCCGCGCGCCTTCCGGGTCGCCCGCCGACGTCAGGAAGTCGTGCACGGATGCAGCCGTGGGTGACAGACTTCCGATCTCTTCTTCCGTCAGCGGCTCGCGCTCGACGAACGCCTTCCACAGCAGATCGCGGTCGCGGCTGTCGTAGAGCTGGTTGATGAACTGCTTGGCCATGACCCGCACCGAGTGGTAGCGGGGCGACCACTCCTCGTCGAGTCCGTTGTACGACATGCGGCGGCTGGCCAGCGCCACGAAGGTGTCGAAGGCGTCGTAATAGCCGCCGAACGCGATGACGAAGTCGACCTCGTCGCGAATGCGCTCGTCGGCCGAGGCCACCAGCGCCAGCGACGAGCCGACGCTGACGCCGATGTAGGCGACGCGGTCCGCGTTCACGTAGCTCTGCGCCTGCAGGTACTCGAAAGAACCGACGAGGGCGTCGATCTCCTCAGGCAGGATCAGCTCTTCGTCCAGCCGCTCGGAGAAGGGCACGAGCATGACGAAACCGGAGCGCGCGGCGTCTTCGGCGAGCTTCACCAGGCGCTCGTCGTCGAGGTCCATCGGCGGCGCGCCCATGGAGAACACCACCGCGCCCAGGTCCGTGCCGCCGGACGGGCGGTAGAGGTCGGCCTCGATGGTCCTTCCGGGCGCGTACTCGATTTCGACGTGTTCGCGAATCGGTTCGGGCGTGATCCAGGTGACGGGCCGGACGGGGAACTTGAATAGCAGGTCGGGCAGGAACAGCGAGGCGACGATGGCCGAGCGCCCCTGGTGCGTGGCCATCAGCAGAGACGGGAGGCCGGCCAGGACGACGATGGCCGCTAGCAGCGGCCACAACCGGATGAGCCATCGGCGTGGTATCACGAGCCCTCCCGCCCGGGCGCTGCGCGGGCGGCGTCAGTGTGCCACCGCAGGAGCGGACGGACAACGCGGCTACGACGGCGGGAGCACGGGCGCCATGATGCGCACGAGCGAGCTCAGCGTCAGCTCGCCCCGGCGGGCCATAGCGTGTCGCGCCGCTTCGGGGAGCGCCGCCCGGCTCTCGAGGCTGGCGAAACGAAGTTGTTCCCAGTGGGCCATGCTGTCGTACCGGGTGAGCAGGAAGGCGTCGCCTTCGGTGGCGCCGCCCAGGGCCGACCAGAGACCTTGCACCTGCGCGCCCGCGCCCTCGACGGACGGCCACCAGCCCTCCTCGGACAGGCGGACGAAGTCGGGCCAGGAGCCGGGCGCGACGTCGAACCAGCGGTGGGCGTAGACGCCGGCGGCGGTCGCCGTCGCGCCGTCGAGAGGGCGCACCGAGGGCGCCAGGAGCGCCGAGTCGATACGGTGCAGGCCCTCGTGAGTGTGGATCTTCTCGCCCCGGCGGTACTCGGCCCACGTCTCCATGTCGGGGTGAGCGGTGATGATCACTCCCTCGTTCATGGGCGCGCCGATGACGGAGCGGAAGACGCCGAAGATACGGCCTTCGTCGGCCTCCAGGTCCTGCCGGTAGGGGCCGTGGATGGCCGCCGCGGCGGCCGTCCAGCCGCCGGCGGTGACACGGATGCGGATGTACTCGTAGATCATGACGCCCTCCCGCGTTCGCAGGTGCGAGCATACTCCGGGCGTCGGGCGGCGTCACGTGCCGCCCGTACCGAACGCAGGGTGGCGCCCACGCGGGAAGGAGGTCGGCAAACCTCCTGCGGTCAGGCGAACCTAGATTGAGCATCATGCTAGCAGGTTTCCTCCAGCTCCCTTGCGAAGACCTGCCCGGCTCCATAGAATGGAGGCGTCATGGCGCAAGACTACTACGAGACTCTGGGCGTTCCCCGGGGCGCGTCCGAGAAGGAGATCCGCCAGGCTTACCGCCGCCTGGCCCGGAAGTATCACCCCGACGTGAACCCCGGCGATAGGGCGGCCGAGGCTCGCTTCAAGCACGTCAACGCCGCCTACGAGGTGCTGTCCGACCCCGACAAACGGCGGAAGTACGACCGCTACGGCGATCGCTGGCAGTACGCCGACCAGATCGAGGAAGCCCAGCGCCGGGGAGCCTTCCGCTTTGGCGACGGGCAGACGTTCCAGTTCGACCTGGGCGACCTCGGCAACTTCGCGGAGATGGGCGGTCTCGGCGGCATCTTCGACCTGTTCCGCCGGGGAGCAGGGGGGCGCGCGCGTTCCGCCGACGTGACGCAGCCGGTCGAGGTCACGCTGGAGGAAGCCTACGCGGGCACGGCGAGGGTGCTGGAGTTGCGCGGCGTCGAGCCGTGCCCCACCTGCGGCGGCTCGGGGCAGATCGCTGGCGCCGTGTGCCACGTCTGTCAGGGGCAGGGCGCGGTGCAGCGTCCGCGCCGCATCGAAGTGAAAATCCCGCCGGGCGTTCGCGACGGCTCGCGGGTGCGCGTCGCGGGCGAGGGCGAGATCGGAGCCAACCGCCGCCGCGGCGACCTCTACTTGCTGGTCTCGGTGCGCCCGCACGAGCGCTTTCAGCGCAAGGGCGACGACCTGGAGCAAACGGTGTCAATATCGCTGACCGACGCCGTGCTTGGGGCCGAGGTGGAGGTCCCGACGCTGAAGGGTAAGGTGGCGCTGAAGGTGCCGCCGCTGACGCAGAACGGCCGCGTCTTCCGTCTGCGCGGGCTGGGCATGCCGCACCTGGACAACCCGCAGGTGAAGGGCGACATGCTGGTGCGCGCGCAGGTGAAGCTGCCGGAGAAGCTGAGCGAGAAGGAGAAGGCGCTGTTCCAGCAGTTGAAGGCGATGGGAGTGTGAGATGTACGAGCGAGACGAGCGCGACGCCGCGTCCGAGGACGAGCCCTGCTACGTCATCTCCATCGCCGCGCGCATGGTGGGTATGCACCAGCAGACGCTGCGTACCTACGAGCGCGTGGGGCTGCTGAAGCCGGCGCGCAGCGCGGGGCGCATCCGCCTGTACTCCAACGCCGACATCGCGCGGCTGCGGCAAATACAGTCGCTGATGAACGACCTGGGCGTGAACCTGGCGGGGGTGGAGGTCATCCTGCGAATGGGGGATCGTATCCGGAGGCTGGAGGACGAGCTGCGCGCGGTGCGGGCAGAGCTGGACCACCTGCGCGGCACGCGCCTGCCGGCGCCGAGGGAGTAGTCGCGAAACGAGAGGTGTTCGCCGCGATGCTGGCGCGAGCGTCGCAAGGGCCACGCCGGACCGTGAGGTAACACAGCAATGATGAGACAAGACAGATTCACACAGCAGGCGCAGGAGGTGCTCGCCGCCTCCCAGCAGATGGTCCGCGAGCAGCGGCACTCCCAGTGGGACGTCGAGCACGTGCTTCTGGCGCTGCTCCAGCACCCCGACGGGCTGGCCCGCCAGCTCCTCGAGAAGACCGGCGTCGACGTGGCGCGGCTGCGCGATCGCGTCGCCGAGACGCTGGAACGCGCCCCCAAGCTGGGCTACGACGTGGTGCAGATCTACACGACGCCGCGCATCGTCCGCATGCTCGAAGCGGCGAACGCCGAGGCCGAGCGTCTGAAGGACGATTACGTCAGCGTCGAGCATCTGCTCATCGCCATCGCCGACGAGCGCGAAGGCGACGCGGCCCGCATCCTCCGCGAGTTCCAGATCGACAAGGAGCGCATCTACCGCGCGCTGGAGGAGGTGCGAGGCTCGGCCCGCGTCGACAGCCCCACCGCCGAGTCGAAGTACGGCGCGCTGGAGAAGTACAGCACCGACCTCACGCGTCTGGCCGCCGATGGCAAGCTCGACCCCGTCATCGGCCGCGAGAACGAGGTCAAGCGGGTGATGCAGATCCTCAACCGGCGCACCAAGAACAACCCGGTGATCATCGGCGAGGCGGGCGTCGGCAAGACGGCCATCGTCGAGGGTCTGGCGCAGAAGATGGCCGCCGGCGACGTGCCCGAGAACCTGCGCGGCCGCCGTCTGCTGGCGCTGGACATGGGCGCCATGGTCGCCGGCTCCAAGTTCCGGGGCGAGTTCGAAGAGCGCCTGAAGGCCGTGATGGACGAGATCAAGCGCGCTGAGGGCGAGGTCGTCGTGTTCATCGACGAGCTGCACCAGGTGGTCGGCGCGGGCGCTGCCGAGGGCGCCATCGACGCTAGCACGATGATGAAGCCCGCGCTGTCTCGTGGCGAGCTGCGCGTCATCGGCGCGACGACGCTCGACGAGTACCGCAAGCACATCGAGAAGGACCCGGCGCTGGAGCGCCGCTTCGCGCCCGTGTTCGTCGACGAACCGACCGTCGAGCAAACCATCGACATCCTGCGCGGGCTGAAGCCGCGCTACGAGGCGCATCACAAGGTCGAGATCACGGACGAGGCGCTGGAGGCCGCGGCGCGGCTTTCCGACCGCTACATCACCGAGCGCTTCCTGCCCGACAAGGCCATCGACCTCATCGACGAGGCGGCGTCGAAGCACGTCATCGAACAGCAGTCGTTGACGCCGGAGCTGCGCGACGTGAAGAAGCGGCTGGACGACCTGTCGAACCAGGTCGACGCCGCTGTCCAGAAACAGGACTACGAGACGGCCGCCCGCCTCCGCGCCGACGTGGTCCGTTTGCAGAAGGAGTACGAGGACGGCAAAGCGGCCTGGGACCGCGAGCACCACATCGACATGACCGTCACCGAACAGGACATCGCCGACCTCGTGGCCTCGATGACCGGCATCCCCGTGAACAAGGTGATCGAGGGCGAGAGCGAGAAGCTCCTCCACATGGAGGACGAGCTGCACCGCCGCGTCATCGGCCAAGAGGAGGCCATCAAGGCGATCTCCGAGGCCATTCGCCGGGCGCGGGCGGGCCTCAAGGACCCGAAGCGGCCCATCGGCAGCTTCATCTTCCTCGGCCCCACGGGCGTGGGTAAGACAGAACTCGCGAAGACGCTGGCCTGGTACCTGTTCGACGATCCCGAGGCGCTGATCCGCTTCGACATGTCCGAGTACCAGGAGCGCCACACCGTCAGCCGCATGGTGGGCGCCCCGCCGGGCTACGTCGGCTACGAGGAGGGCGGTTCACTGACCGAGGCCGTCCGCCGCCGCCCGTACCGGGTCATCCTGTTCGACGAGATCGAAAAGGCGCACCCCGACGTGTTCAACCTGCTCCTCCAGATTCTGGAGGATGGCCGGCTGACCGACGGCCAGGGCCACACGGTGGACTTCCGCAACACCATCGTGATCATGACCTCCAACCTGGGGACCAGCGCCGAGAAGCGCGAGGCCATCGGCTTCGGCGTCCAGCGCACGCGGACGCAGGCCGAGCGCGACAAGCTGCGGGACAACGTCGAGCGCGCCCTGCGGCAGACGTTCCGGCCGGAGTTTTTGAACCGGGTGGACGAGATCATCATCTTCGAGCCGCTGACGGAGCCGGAGCTGCGCCAGATCGCCAACCTGCTTCTCGACGAGGTGCGCGAGCGTCTCTCCGAGCGCGACATCACCTTCGAGGTGACTGAGGCGGCCCGCGACGCCCTGGTCAAGGAAGGCTACGACCCGGTGTACGGCGCGCGGCCCTTGCGCCGGACGGTCCAGCGCCGCGTCGAGAACCCGCTGGCCATGCGCATCCTGGCGGGCGAGTTCGCGGAGGGCGCCCGCGTGCGCGTGGACTACGACGGCGGCGACTACACGTTCACGGCGGTGCGGGAGGCCCAGCCCGTCGAGGCGACGGCGTAGCGGAGGCCCAATCTGAGCGGCTGCCAGCGGCGCCGGAAAGGAACGCTCCGGTGCCGCTTCTCGATACCGCGGGCGGTTCGCCCCGCCTTGCGGTCCTCGCTTCCGATGTTGACACCGTGAGGTCCGCCGACTACCCTTCGCGTGAGCTTCGCAGGAGCAGGAAAGCGATACGACGGCTTATCAATATCTAAGGAGGGTTCCCCGTAATGAAACGGCTACTTGCGCTGCTGGCCATCCTCACCGTGATCGCTGGCTCAGCGATCGCGGCGGCGGCCTGCGGCGGTGACAGCGATGAAGAGAAGGCCGAGAAGATCATCGAAGACATCATCGAAGAAGGCGGTGACGGAGAAGGCGACGGTGACGTCGATATCGACGTCGAGGGCGGCGAGCTGCCCAAGGACTTCCCCGAAGCATTCCCGATCTACGAGAACGCGGACGTCACGTTCGGCATGAAGACCAGCACCGAGGAGTTCGGCGCGGGCTTCACCGTGACTCTGGAGACTGACGATAGCCCGCAGGACGTCGTCGACTTCTACGAGGGTGCCCTGAACGAGGACCCGTGGTCGATCACCTCGACAATGACTGAGGGCGACGGCGCCAGCTTCTTCTTCGAGGGCGAGGTCGACGGAACCAAGCACGCCGGCCTGGTTATCGTCGCTGTCGAGGACGGCAAGACTACTATCACCATCTCCCTCGGCGAGGACACCAGCGGACAGGTGCCGGAGAGCAAGGACCTGCCCGCGGACTACCCGTCCGACGCGCCCGTGTACGAGGGCTGGGTTATCACCGATGCCGGTAAGTCCACCAGCGGCGGCTACACGAGCTTCGACATCACGGCAGTGTCGGAGGACGACCGGGCCACTATCGGCGAGTCCTTCGTGTCGCAGCTCGAATCCGGCGGCTGGACTGTCGACTCCACCGACGAGAGCAGCGACAGCTTCACGGTCAACGCTTCGAAGGAGGATGGCTCCAGCGCCTACATCTACATCTCCGACTCGTTCCAGTACGAGGGGTACCAGGAGATCAGCGTCTCGGTGTCGCTGGCGGCCGAGTAGCGTCGCCGCGGCGAAGAAACACAGAAGGGCCCGGCCCTGGCTCTTGTCCGGGCCGGGCCCTGTCGCGCACAGGAGGACAAACACGGATGAAGAAGCTGCTGGCGCTGTTGGCGGTGTTCGCCATCGCCGGATTGGCCGCGATGGCAACGACCGCTTGCGGCGAAGACGAAGACGAAGGGGACAAGCCCGCGGCAACGAAGTCGGCGGATGAGGACGAAGAGGGCGACGAAGACGCTAGTGACGAGGAAGACGCCGACGAGGGCGAGGACGAAGGGGACGACGAGGGCGACGAGGATGAAGGAGACGGTGACGAAAGCGATGGCGCCAGCGGCGACATCGACCAGGTCCTCGACCTGCTGAAAAACCTCGAAGGCGCGACCTTCGCCGTAACCCTGAGCATGTCGGCGCCATCCGGCCTGACGGAAGAGGCGTTTTCTGGCGAGTTGGTGTGGATCCAGGACGGCCCCAACGTCCGTTTCGAGATAAGCGGCGAGCAGGAGGGCCAGAGCTTCCGCGCCATCCTCATCGGGACGGAGGAGGGCGGTTACTTCTGCATGCAGATGCCGCCTCTGCCGGGCACGTGCATGGGCGGCGAGGCCGGGGAGGACACGCCGCTTTCAGACGTCACCGGCATCTTCTCGGACATCGAAACAGACGTCGCGTCCGCCGACGTGGAAGTCAAGCGCATCGACGACCGCGACATCGCCGGGCAGAAGGCCCTCTGCTTCGAGGTAACCGGTACCGACGAAGGCGATGGCGTGCTCTGCCTCAGCGAGGATGGTGTGCCCCTGCTGGTCGACATGGAGACGGCCGAAGGAAACGTCAAGCTGGAGGCCACGGAGTTCGCGGGCAGCGTACCGCCCGACGCTTTCGAGCCTCCGTTCGAGGTGACGGAGTCGCCCTTCGGCGAGTAGCGCGCCGGGTCGCGCCGGCGCGGAAGACAGCGGGCCCGGGCGCCTCCCGGGCCCACTGTCCGGCGAACGCCGTAACCTACGGCAGGACGATTCCGAACTCAGCCCACGCTGAGTAGGAGCCTTCGTTGCCCGCACCGTCCTGCGCCCGTACGCGCCAGCGGTAGGCGTCGCCGCAGTCGACCCAGGCGGAGACGTCGAGAAAAGTGTCGGTCACGCCGGTCCACGTGTTGACGAGCGTCCAGATTCCGCCTGCTTTCTTGTACAAACCGATGCGGTAGCCGGCCACACCGCTCGGGTCGGTCACGGGCTGCCAGTCAAGCGTCACGTCCGGCGGGCAGCCAAGAGTAGCCCCGCCGGTGGGCGCGACGATTTCTGGCGCAGGCGGTCCAACGGTGTCCGGCGTTGGCGTCGCGGTCGGAGGTACGGGGGTGCTGGTGGGCGGAGGCTGAGTGCTGGTGGCGGTCGGCGTCCTCGTCGGCGTC
>JBBITS010000095.1:4958-9344 GCA_037440665.1 Chloroflexota bacterium | reverse complement strand
ATAGCGTAGCGCTGGAATCAGTGACGAGGCTGGCGGATTGGGAGTCAGGCCCGCGCGGGGCGAGCCCGGCGCGCGGCCGCCGTGGGCCCGCGGCCGTTTCGCGCCCGCGCGCCGTTTGTCTTGAGCCGTGCCGCCAGGATCGGACGCAGGAACTGCCCGGTGAAGCTCTTCTCCACGCGCGCCACTTCTTCAGGCGTGCCCTGCGCCACCACGCGGCCACCGCGATCGCCGCCCTGCGGCCCGAGGTCAATGATGTGGTCGGCGCTCTTGATGACGTCCAGGTGGTGCTCGATGATGATGACGGTGTTCCCCCCGTCCACGAGCCGTTGCAGCACGGCCAGCAGCGCGCGGGTGTCCTCGAACGAGAGGCCGGTCGTCGGTTCGTCGAGGATATACAGCGTGCGGCCGGTGGACCGGCGCGACAGCTCTGTCGATAGCTTCACGCGCTGGGCCTCGCCGCCGGACAGCGTCGTGGCCGGCTGGCCGAGGCGGAGGTAGCCGAGTCCGACGTCGTGCAACGTCTGGAGCTTGCTCCGCACCTTCGGGAAGCGCTCGAAGAAAGCCAGCGCTTCCTCCACCGTCATGTCCAGAACCTCGGCGATGTTCTTGCCCCGGAACGTGATCTCCAGCGCCTCACGGTTGTAGCGCCTTCCCTTGCACACCTCGCAGGGGACGGTGACGTCCGGTAGGAAGTGCATCTCGATCTCGATGTAGCCCTCGCCCGCGCACGACTCGCAGCGGCCGCCCTTGACGTTGAAGCTGAAGCGGCCGGGCGTGTAGCCGCGCAGACGCGCCTCGGGCACGGTCGCGAACAGCTCGCGCACGGGAGTGAAGAGGCCTGTGTACGTGGCCGGGTTCGACCGCGGCGTGCGGCCGATGGGCGACTGGTCGATATTCACGACCTTGTCGACGTGCTCCAGACCCTCGATGGCGTCGACCTCTCCTGGGCGCTCGCGGGACCTGTACAGCAGTTGCGCCGTCTTCTTGTAGAGGATCTCGCTGATGAGCGTGCTCTTGCCTGACCCGGAGACGCCCGTGACGCACACGAACTTGCCCAGCGGTATGGCGACGTCGATGTTCTTCAGGTTGTTCTCCCGCGCGCCCCGGACGACGATGCTCGCTCCGTTGCCGGAACGCCGCGAATCGGGCAGGGGAATCTGGCGGCGTCCGCTGAGGTAGGCGCCGGTGATGGACGCGTCGCAGGCCAGGATCTTCTTGATGGGGCCGGCGGCGACTACGCGACCCCCCTTCTCGCCGGCGCCTGGCCCCATGTCGATGATGTGGTCGGCTGCCCGCATCATGGCCTCGTCGTGTTCGACGATGAGGACGGTGTTGCCGAGGTCGCGCAGCCGCTCCAGGGTGCGGATGAGCCGGCCGTTGTCGACCGGGTGCAGGCCGATGCTGGGCTCGTCGCACACGTAGAGAACGCCCATCAGGCTCGACCCGATCTGCGTCGCCAGGCGGATGCGCTGCGCCTCGCCGCCTGAGAGCGTCCCGGCGGCGCGGTCGAGCGTCAGGTAGTCGAGTCCGACGTCGTTCAGGAACGTGAGGCGCGCCCGGATCTCCTTCAGTATCTGGCGGGCGATAGTCTGCTCGCGCGAGGTCAGGGGCGTGCTCCTGGCCTGCAGCCCCTGGACCCACGTCAGCGCCTCGGTCACCGACATGCGGGTGACGTCGACGATGCTCAGTTCCGCTCTGCCGCGGCCGGGCGCCGGGATGGTGACCGAGAGCGTCTCGGGCTTGAGGCGCGCGCCCTTGCAGGCGGGGCAGGGGTTGGCCGCCATGTAGCGCTCGATCTCGGTGCGGATGTAGTCCGAATCGGTCTCGCGGTAGCGCCGGTTGAGGTTCGGAATCACGCCTTCGAAGGTCGTGCTCCAGCGGTTGGTGTGCCCGCCAGAGGCGGTGTACGTGAGCGTCACCGGCGATGAGTCGCCGTACAGAACGATCTTGAGCTGCGATGGCTTAAGGTCGCGCACCCTCGTGTCCATGCTGAAGCCGTGTTTGCGGGCGGTGGCTTCGAGGATGCGCTGGTACCACGTGCTCATGGTGCTGGCCCGCGCGTAGGGGGCGATGGCGCCTTCGCCTAGAGACAGGTCCTTGTTGGGGATGATGAGTTCTGGGTCCAGCTCCATGCGCACGCCCAGGCCGGTGCAATCGGGGCAGGCGCCGTGGGGACTGTTGAAGCTGAAGTTCCGGGGCGCGAGTTCGCCCAAGCTGACTCCACAGACGGCGCACGCGAAGTGCTCCGAGTACAGGCGATCGCCCTCGCCGTCGATCCAGACCAGCAGCACGCCGCCGCCGAGCTTCAGCGCTTGCTCCACCGAGTCGGCCAGGCGCGACGAGCTTCCTGCCGCGCCGCCGGCGCCCGGCTTCTCGGTGATCAGCCGATCGACCACGACCTCGATGGCGTGGCGCTTATTCTTGTCTAGGTCAATGTCTTCGTCGAGATCGCGGACCTTGCCGTCGACGCGCACGCGCACGAAGCCGGCGCGGCGCGCGTCTTCGAAGACGTGGTGGTGCTCGCCCTTGCGGTCGCGGATGATGGGCGACAGCAGCATGATGCGCTTGCCCTCGGGCAGCTCCATGATGGTGTCCACGATCTGCTGGACGGTCTGGCGCTGGATTGCGCGGCCGCACTTCGGGCAGTGAGGGCGTCCGGCGCGGGCGAAGAGTAGGCGCAGGTAGTCGTAGATCTCCGTGACCGTGGCGACCGTCGAGCGCGGGTTGCGGCTGACGCCCTTCTGGTCGATGGAGATGGCCGGCGACAGACCCTCGATGTAGTCTACGTCTGGCTTCTCCATCTGGCCGAGGAACTGGCGCGCGTAGGCGGAGAGCGACTCGACGTAGCGGCGCTGCCCTTCGGCGTAGATCGTGTCGAAGGCCAGCGAACTCTTGCCGGATCCGGACAGACCCGTGATCACCACGAGCTTGTCCCGCGGGATCTCGACGTCGATGTCCTTGAGGTTGTGCTCGCGAGCGCCTTTGACGACGATGGCGTCGAGCGGCACGGCAGCCTCCAGTAAAGGAAGAGAGAAACGGGACCGGGCGCGCGCCCTTCGGGAGCGTGGCGGGCCCGGACGGAACCAGTATAGACAGGTCCGCTCCAACCGAACAAGCGTTCCGCGCAGGGCTGGCTGTGTCTAGCCACCGTCCGTGGTAGGATTCCGTCGCTGCCACGCAGGGCACCCTGGGTTTCCACTTAATAAGAGAAGGAGCGGACCACGTGATCGCTGTCGTCGCGAAACTGACGGTGCAGGACGGGAAGGCCGAGGAGTTCAAGTCCGCCGCCAAAGAGATGGTCGCGGCGGTCAAGGCCAACGAGGCCGGAAAGGCCCTGCAGTACACGCTGTGCCAGTCGCCGTCCAACCCCAACGAGTTCGTGTTCCTGGAGCGGTACGTCGACGACGCTGCGCTGGCGGAGCACGGCAAGTCGGCGCACATGGCGGCCTTTGGCGGAAAGATCATGGGTTTGCTCGCGGGCCGGCCAGAGATCAGCCGTCTCGACGTGGCGGCGTCGATCGATTAGGTGGTCGCTGCCCGGCCGACGTCTGGACCGGTTGACAGAACCGTGCATAATCAATAGCGGCGCCGGGCGGCTGACCGCCGGCTGGTGGCGGTGCGAAGAAGGCTCAGCCGCTGACATAACCCGGCGCGGCGATAACGTCTACCCCGTCGTCCCCCTGCCGGAGGACCGCCTTTGGGGCAGGGCGGTCCGATTGCAGATTGCAGCGCGACCGATGCGAGGAGGTTGCAGCCGTGGCCAGGCTTGCGCCGGCGGGGCAGAGCGTGATCCGGACAGGCCAGCTTTCTCTTTGTCCTGACAGTCATGTCCTCAGCGCGGGACACCGCTCGGTTCGCCTGACGCCCATGGAGTTCAGGCTGGTCGCCTACCTCATGCGCCAACGCGGCGAGCCCGTGCCCATACCCGAGCTTCTGGAACGGGTCTGGGGATATCCAAAAGACACCGCTGGAGCTGAAGTCGTGCGCGCCCACATCCGCAACCTGCGGGCCAAGCTTCAGGCGCACGGGTTCTCCCGGAACCTCATCCAGACGCACCCTCGCGTGGGCTATGCCCTAGAGGCGGTCGTCGCCGACCGCCATCGGCCCTCGAAAAGGCGCTGACTGCTTGCCTCCGGTTTCCGGCCGGAACCGCCTGCACTACAATTGTGCCCCATGGTGACCTTGGCATCATTCGTTGCCGGCGCAGCGCGTGTCGCGATTCCTCCCACGGACGATGACCTGACCCGTGGCGTGTACCTCGGCGGGTACGGAGGCTACCATGCGCGCCGCGCCACAGGCGTTCTCGACGCGCCCGAAGCGAGGGCTCTCTACGTCGCGAGCGGCAACGCGGCCGTCCTCTTCGTGGCCCTCGCCCTCGTCGGTCTG
>JBBITS010000095.1:0-4939 GCA_037440665.1 Chloroflexota bacterium | reverse complement strand
GCCTGCGTCAGGCGCTGCGACGGGTCAGCGGCGTCACGGGCCTGCCTGGCGATGCCGTGCTCATCTCGTGCAGCCACTCCCACTCGAGTCCGGACACACAGGGCATCTGGGGTGGCGTGCCCGCCGGCTATCTGGATCGCATCATCGACGCGGCGGTCGAGGCAGCCCGGGCGGCGCACCTGCGCGCCGCACCCGCCACGCTGCGGGCGGCATCGGCCGAGGCCACGGGTCTGACCTATAACCGCCGCGGCTGGCCCGACGTCGACGCCAGTCTCGCGGCCCTGCAAGCCGTTGGCGAAGGTGGTGCCACCATCGGTACGCTGATGAACTTCGCGTGCCACCCGACGTGCATCCCGGCGGACAGCACCGCGGTGTCGCGCGACTTCCCAGGGTTTCTGGTCGAGCGACTGGATGGGGACCTGGGCGGCGTGACGCTCTTCGTCAACGGACCGCAGGGCGACGTCAATCCCCTGAGGGCGACGGGCGTCGACGATGCGCGCGAGCTGGGTGAGACGCTGGCCGGCGCGGCGCGCACGGCGCTCGCAACGGCCGACGCCGTGTTGCCCGGACTGGAGCTGACGTCGCGACGCCCGTTGCTGCCCGTCGCGCCTCACGCGCTGCCTTCGTGGGGACGGCGAGCACTGGGGCCGCTGACGCCCGCGCTGCGCTCGCTGGCCACCGGCGGCGCGCTCACGCGCCTCGCGGACGCGCTCGCCCGCTCGGGGAGGCGGGACGCGGCGCAGATTGTCGGCGCCTTCGCCGCCATGCTGCCGGGCATGATCGCTGGCCGCACCGGGGCCCTGCTGCAGACGCGCGTGAGTCTGGTGCGCATCGGCGCCGAGGTCGCCGCCATCACGGCTCCGGGCGAGGTGGTGACGCGCATGGGCCGGCCCATCCGGGCACGGCTCCCTGGCGCCCATCGCTTCTTCCTGGGTCTGACGCACGACACCACGGGCTACCTGCTGCCAGAAGACGAGTGGATGGCTGCGCCGAAGGGCGGCTACGAGGAGACAGTAGGCCTCGGTCGCTCAGCCGGCCCGGCCTGGCAACACGTGGCCGAGGAGCTTCTGGCGTCAGCGGCGCAGCCGGGCGCGGCCTGACGCGGTGCAGCTCCAGAGGCAGAAGAAAGGGTGGGGCTCGCCTGATGGCGAGCCCCTTACCAGTACCACGACGCAGCCCCCAGCAACTATGCGTCGAAGTACAGGTAAAACTCGTACGGGTGCGGGCGGAGGCGCACAGCGTCGATCTCGACCTCGCGCTTGTACTCGGTCCAGATCTCGAGCACGTCCTTGGTGAAGACGTCGCCCTTGAGCAGGAACTCGTGGTCATCCTCAAGCGCACGCAGGGATTCCTCCAGCGAACCGGGCACTGTCCTGAGCTTCGCCTGCTCCTCGGGCTCCAACTCGTAGGTGTTCTTGTCCAGAGGATCGCCGGGGTCGATCTGGTTCTCGATGCCGTCGAGGCCAGCCATGAGCATGGCGGCGAAGGCTAGATAGGCGTTGCACGTCGGGTCGGGCGGGCGGAACTCGACGCGCTTGCTCTTCGGGCTGTCGGTGTAGACGGGGATGCGGCAGGCCGCGCTGCGGTTACGGGCCGAGTACACCAGGTTCACCGGAGCCTCGTAGCCCGGCACCAGACGCTTGTACGAGTTCGTAGTCGGCGCGCAGAACGCCATCAGCGCCCTGGCGTGTTTCAGCAGACCGCCGATGTAGTACTTGCAGGCCTGGCTGATGAGCGCGTAGCCGTTGGCGTCGTAGAAGACGTTCGTTCCGTCTTTCCACAGGCTCTGGTGGCAGTGCATGCCCGAGCCGTTGTCGCCGAAGAGCGGCTTGGGCATGAACGTGGCGACCTTCCCGTGCTTCCGGGCCACGTTCTTCACGATGTACTTGTACATCTGAAGCTTGTCGGCCATGTTGACCATCGTGTCGAACTTCATGTCGATCTCGCACTGGCCGCCCGTCGCCACCTCGTGGTGATGGACCTCGACGGGGATGCCCGCGTCCATCATCGTGAGGATCATCTCGGTGCGGATGTCCTGCAGCGAGTCGTGGGGCGACACCGGGAAGTAGCCTTCCTTGTACCTGGGCTTGTAGCCGAGGTTCGGCTTCTCGTCCCGCCCGGTGTTCCAGTCGCCCTCGTCCGAGTCGACGAAGTAGTAGCCCGAGTTCTCGGTCTGGTCGAACCGGATGTCGTCGAAGATGAAGAACTCGGCTTCGGGGCCCCAGTAGCTGGTGTCAGCGACGCCGGATGCGCGGAGGTAGGCCTCGGCCTTCTTCGCGATGTAGCGCGGGTCGCGGCTGTACGGCTGCTTCGTCAGAGGGTCGTAGATGTCGCAGATGAGGCTCAGCGTCGGCGTCTGGCAGACGGGATCGAGCCGGGCCGTCGTCGGATCCGGGATGAGGATCATGTCACTCTCCTGGATCTTTTGGAAGCCGCGGATGCTCGATCCGTCGAAGCCCACGCCCTCGACCCAGATGGACTTCGTCAGGTCGTCCAGCTCGGTCAACTCGGCCACGGGCATGGTGAAATGCTGCCAGAGTCCGGGCAGGTCGTTGAATTTCAGGTCAACGACCTTGATGTTGCTCTTTTCAATGAACTTTGCTACGTCCTGAGGGCTCAACGTGCGGATTCCTCCTTCTTCCGTGATAGATTGCCCCTGGCCTGCGCCAGGCTTGTTCATCCGTCAGACGGCGATCTCGCCGCGCTCCCCTGTGCGGACGCGGACGGCGTCCTCCACGGAGGAGATGAATATCTTTCCGTCGCCGATGTTGCCGGTCCACGCGGCCTTCAGGATGGTCTGGACGACGCGCTCGGCTGCGTGATCCTGGACCACCGTCTCGACTTTCACTTTCGGGAGCATGTCGACGGCGTAGGTCTCACCGCCGCGCCCCGAGTGGACGATTCCCTTCTGAACGCCGCGGCCGGTGACCTGCATGACGTTCAGTCCCACGACCCCGGCCTGGGCCAGAGCCTCCTTGACGTCGTTCAGCTTCTCGGGCCTGATGATTGCTTCGACCTTCTTCATTTTCTGGGGGCCTCCTTACGCCGGGCTTTCCTGCGCGGCGGCGAACTTGCGCGCGGCCTCGTCTCGATCCACGACCATGTAGGCGGGCGCTGCCGATGGCACGCCCAGGGTGCCCGTGTCGAAGACGTAGGCCCGCTCGCCGTGCTGGCTCGCGTCGATGCCCAGCGACTCCTCCGCCTCGTCGACGCGGAGCCCGATGGTCATCGAGATGACCTTGAGGATAACAGCGGACGCCACGCCCGAATAGACGATGGCTGCCAGGATGGCCACGGCCTGCACGACGAGCTGCAGCGGCTCGCCCTCGATCAGGCCATCGGCGCCGGCCCCTGCGGCCGCCGTGCTGGCGAAAATCCCCGTCGCCAGCGCGCCCCAGGCGCCGCCTACACCGTGGACGCCCACGACGTCCAGCGAGTCGTCGAGGCCGATGGCCGCCCGCGCTCGCACAGCGAAGTAGCAGAAGGTACCCGCACCGACGCCGATGGCCAGCGCCGGCATCGCGCTCACGAACCCGGCGGCCGGCGTTATGGCGACCAGGCCTGCCACCGCGCCCGCGGCAGCGCCGACGACGCTCGGCTTGCCGAGGAAGTACCAGCTCAGGCCCGTCCAGGCCAGCGCCGCCGCCGCGGTGGCGATGTGGGTCGTCATAAACGCGTTGGCGGCGAGGCCGTTGGCGGCCACGGCGCTGCCGGCGTTAAAGCCGAACCATCCGAACCACAGCAGGGCCGCTCCCAGAACGACCATCGTGATGTCGTGCGGCTCCATCGGCTCCTTGCCGAAGCCCAGACGCTTCCCGAACATCACGGCCGCGACCAGCGCCGCGATGCCCGCGTTGATGTGGACGACCGTGCCTCCAGCGAAGTCGAGGGCGAACCTGTCATCCAGCCAGCCGATGGACGCCAGCCAGCCGCCTCCCCACACCCAGTGGGCGATGGGGGAGTAGACGAGCAGCGACCACGCGCCTAGGAAGATCAGCACGGCGCTGAACTTCGCCCGCTCAGCAAAGGCGCCGGTGATAAGCGCCGGCGTGATGATGGCGAACATGAGCTGGAACAGCATGAACGCCTGGTGCGGCACGGTCGGATAGAAGACGTAAGCGTTATCGGCGCCTACGTCTTTCATGCCGAAGAACGTCCGCGGGTCGCCGATGAACCCGCCCAGCCTGTCCTCGCCGAAGGCCAGGCTGTAGCCGACGATGACCCACAGCAGGGTGATGAGCCCCAGGCAGATGAAGCTCTGCATGATGGTGCCCAGGACGTTCTTGTTGCGGGTCAGCCCCCCGTAGAAGAACGCCAGTCCGGGCGTCATCAGCATGACGAGCGCCGAGGCGATCAGTAGCCACGCCGTATCGCCGGTGTCCAGAGTCAGGTCTGTGATCACGCTGCCTTCCTCCCTCCCGCTCAATGTCTGGTTGGCGAAAGGCTAGCGGCCGAATGTTACAAACAGGTTTCGCGGCGATGACGTTTTCGTTTCTGAGGGATGACGGTGGCCCGCGCCGCCGTAGCGCCATTGTTCCCTTAGCCGTCACCTCGGCCTGGAGCACGAGCGGGGGCCGTCTGCCCAATCCCTCATTGCAACGCTGCGGAGTGACTTTACTTTTTGTAGTGACTGTACGGCGTATCCTCGCCTCTTGACAACCCGCTCGCGCCGTAGGAGAATCGTCCCGTTCCGGGTTCGCCTCAAGCAGCAAGCCGTTTCGCCCCGCCGAGCGTGCCCGCGGCTGTCGCAGGCTGCCCCAGGGCCGGCGCCGCCGCGTGGAAGGGCGAGGTTCTCGTGAGGCGTTCGATCCTTCGCTACGGCCTTGCTCTCGCCCTCGCCCTGGCGGCGTTCGTCGGGAGCGCCCGCGCGCTGCCCGAATGGGACCCCTTCGATTATCAACTGGCGCTGGCACAGGAGGCGGCGGAAACGGCCACGGCG
>JBBITS010000094.1:0-9346 GCA_037440665.1 Chloroflexota bacterium | reverse complement strand
TTCACCGCGGAGACTACACCGTCTTGTTTTTACAGCAATCCTGGGACGCGACCGAACCGGACCGGGTGACGAAATACCGTGGCTTCAAGAAGTTCCTGCAACACGCTGGCTTCCGGGTGATCGACAAGGAAGTGAAGGTCATCCAGGACAAGAGCGGCCAGATCAAGCTCAAAGGCAATCTCGATATTGAGCTGGTCTTCCGCATGCTATCCGGGATCAACTCGTACGACGAAGTCGTCCTGATGGGGGGAGATAGCGACTACGTGCCGATCATTGACCACCTGGTGAACCTCGGTAAGTTCGTAACTTGCGTCGGCAGGAGGCAGTCAACCGCAATCGAATTGGTCAATGCGGCCAGCAGATTTGTCAGTCTGGAGGACATCAGGCCAGATATACAGCGCCATGTGCAGGCGAAGGGATGACTGGCAAAGAAACAGGGGGCTCATTCGCGATTACGCGAGCCCCCTTCATACTCAGGCCTACATTATGGAGTCAGGCCCTTCATTCGGCAACTTAGTATAGACGAAGGGCGCATCTTGTCAAGATCTCGAACTGCCAGCGACACACGGTGCGGGAGCGCCCGGTAGCCAGTCAGACCTTGGGCCAATTCACCCGGGTGGAATGGCGGCTGGTCGGCCTCTTGGAAATACGGCTCGCGGCCAATAGCGTGTCAACCGAACAGGACCTCGAGGTGGAAGCGTGACGCTGATACCGCTCGAACCCGTCGATGGCGTGACCATCACGACGCTGGTCGACAATGTCTGCGACCTGCTGCTGCAGGACCAGGGCCCGGCGAAGCGTCCCGGCCTCCTGGCGTCGTCGGGACCGCGCGTCTCGGCGCGTTTCCTCGAAGGCGGCGAGACGTCCGACGCGCCCCGCGCCGAGCACGGCTTCTCGGCGCTGGTATCCATCACCAGGGGCGGCCGCGCGCGCCATGTGATGTTCGACGCCGGCCTCACGCCCGACGGCGTCGTCGAGAACATGCGGCGCCTCGGCCTGTCGCTCAAGGACGTCGAGGCCATCGTCCTCAGCCACGGCCACTCCGACCACACCACGGGCCTCGATGGCATTGCGCGGGCGCTGGGGCGCGCCAACCTCCCGGTGATAGTCCACCCGGAGTTCTGGAGCCGGCGCCGGATAAACATCCCCGGACGCGATCCCTTTGAGCTGCCATCGACCAGCAAGCCGGCCCTGAAGGGGGCGGGCTTCGAGATCATCGAGGAGCGGCAGCCTTCGTTCCTCCTCGACGGCTCCGTACTGGTGACCGGCGAGGTGGACCGCGCGACGCCCTTCGAGACGGGTTCCCGGTGCACGAGGCGTTCCGCGACGGCGCCTGGCAGCCCGATCCGTTCATCCTCGACGACCAGGCGGTGGTCGTGAACGTGGCGGATCGCGGCCTCGTCGTCATGACGGGCTGCGGCCACGCCGGGATCGTAAACATCGCCCGCTATGCTCAGAAGCTGACCGGCGTCGACAAGATCTACGCGGTGCTCGGCGGCTTCCATCTGACGGGACCTCTGTTCGAGCCGGTCATTCCCGCCACCTGCGACGCGCTGGCCGAGCTGGCGCCGGATTTCATCGTGCCCGCGCACTGCACCGGCTGGAAGGCGGTACACACGCTGGCCGCCCGCTTCCCCGGCGCTTTCATCCCCAACAGCGTTGGCACGCGGTTCGAGTTCTGATCGCCATGCCGCGCTTCCCTCAACCGCCGCCCATGCGCATCGGCGCCCGCGAGTTCGTCTGGGGACAGCGCACGTACGTCATGGGCATCGTCAACGTCTCGCCCGAGTCGTTCTCGGGCGACGGCGCGGCGAGCGTCCGCGCCGCCGTGGCGCATGCGCGGAGGTTGGCGAGCGCAGGGGCCGACATCCTCGACGTGGGCGGCCAGTCCACCCGCCCCGGCTTCGAGGAACTCGATCCCGAGGAGGAGATAGCCCGCGTCGTTCCCGTGATCCGGCGGCTGGTGAAAGAGGTCGACGTTCCCGTCTCCATAGACACGTACAAGGCGCCCGTCGCCCGCGCTGCTCTCGAGGCCGGAGCGAGCATTGTGAACGACATCCACGGCTTCCGGCGCGACCGCAAGATCGCGAGCCTCGCCGCCGAAGCGGACGTCCCGTGTGTGATCATGCACAACCAGCGCGGCCGCAAGACGAGGGACGTAATCGGCGACATCGAGGCCGGTCTGGCCAAGTCGTTCGAGATAGCGCGTAGGGCGGGTCTCGGCCGCTCGCAGATCATCATCGACCCTGGCTTCGGCTTCGGCTGGACGGAAGAGCAAAACCTGGAGATGCTGCGCCGCCTAGGCGAGCTGCGGCGCCTGGGACGGCCGATCCTGGTGGGGACGTCGCGGAAGTCCACCATCGGCGCCGTGCTGGGCGAGCCGGTGGAGCGGCGGCTGTTCGGGACGGCGGCCACCTGCGCCATCGCTATCATGAACGGCGCCGATATCATCCGGGCGCACGATGTAAAGGAAATGGCGCAGGTGGCGCGAATGACCGACGCCATCGTCAGGGGCTGGCCGCGGTGAACACGTTGCCCGACGTCTACCTCGGCCTCGGGTCCAACCTCGGCAACCGCGAGGGCAACCTGCGCATCGCCATCCGCCGCCTGACGCCGCTGGTGCGGATCGACGCCGTTTCCTCGCTGTACGAGAGCGAACCGGTCGGGACCGGCGGGCCGCCGTTCTACAACGCGGTGGTCAGGGGCATGACCGGTCTGACGCCGGTGGCGCTCCTGAGGCAAGTCAAGAACGTCGAATGGGAGATCGGCCGCCGTCCTGCCGAACGCTGGGCGCCCCGGCCCATCGACATCGACATCCTGCTCTTCGGTGATGAAACGGTGAACGAGCCGGGCCTGACCGTGCCGCACCCGCTCCTCGCTGAGCGCGCGTTCGTCCTCGCTCCGTTGGCGGAGCTGGCGCCTGACCTACGCGTGCCCGGTAGCGGCGAAACCGTCGCCTATCTGGCGGGCCGCGCTGGTGGCGAGGGGCTAACGAAGCTCTGCGATCCCGAGTGGGCCGAAGCGGCGCTGGCGCTCGTCGGGCAGTAGAGCGCGTCTACACCGCCGGAGGCTCGTCCCCCATCTCCAATTCGGCGATTTCGGGCTCGGTGGTCATCATCGTCCAGCCCACCCACAGCGCCGCCGCCGAGGCCACGGCCATGACGAGCGTCATCGGGTACGCCAGGGCGAAGTAGCTCCGCCGCATCACGCCGGCCAAGAAGAACAGAAAGTTCAGCGCCGTCGCGGCGACGATGATCCTCCCGAGTTGCTGCGAACGTTCCATGCGGTCGTCTCCCTCTAGGTGGAGGACTGCTGCGTCTGGAGTTCCCTCGGCAGAAGGTTCGGGATGCTGTCCTCGATGGGGAAGTGGAAATCGCAGTTCTTGCAGTACAGGTCGCCGGCGATGACCTCGTCGTCCTTCTCTTCCTTGGCGTTCAGTTCCAGTTCGCCCTTGCAGTCAGGGCAAGCGAGAATCTCCATCAGGTCCTTGCGCATAGCGGCTCCTCGCTGGAATCGTCTGAGGCAGGTCAAGGGCTATTGTAGGCCCGCGGCCGAAGGCGGCTCAACCCCATCGAGCGGGGCGCGGCCTCCTCGCTCGCGGCCGAGTTGACTGCCTATAATCGAAGCGGGAGCTTTAGATGGCCTCCGACGCAACGCCGCGCCGCATCGACCTCAATCGGGGCGTCGCCCGCATCTGGCCTGACCGCATCGAGATCAAGCCATCGCGGGGCGCCGCCGTCGTGCCCGCCATCGGGCTGGCGCTGGGCATCCTGGCCGTCGTCGTGATCGTCACCCAGAGCGGTCAGATTCCCTTCGCCCTCAGCGTCCTCCTGCTTCTGGTGGCGCTGCTCGCCATCCCCCTGGCCGGCGTGGGGTTCGTGTACGCCGCCTTCGGAGCCGACACTGTCATAGACCGCCACAAGCAGTCGGTCGTGCGGCAGCAGGGGTTCCTGGGCATGGGCGTAGGCACGGAGGAACTGGTGCCCTTCTGGAAGATAGAGCGCATCGAGGTGGCCGACACCATCGGCGAGGGCGAGCCCGGCGATGCGCAGGGCATCGCCCAGTACGAGGTCGTTCTCCACAAGACCAACGGCAAGACACTGACCGTGGGCATAGTGACCGCGCACGCCGCCATGGCCGAAGACGCCCGCGCGCGCGCCACCGAACTGGCGTCGGCCATCGCCGGGCTCACGGTCGCCCCGCTGACGACGGCCAAGCGAGCGGAGGTACCCGCTGACGACGCCAGGGAGCGCCCGCCCGCCGGGAAGGCTCGCCGCTGATGTCCTCCGAGCGCCCGCGCCTTTCGTTCGTCATCCCAGCTCACAACGAAGAGGCCCGGCTTCCACAGTCGCTGGAGCGTCTGGAGGCGTACTTGCGCGGGCTGCCCTACGGCGTCGAACTCATCATCGTCGACGACGGCAGCGCCGACCGCACCCACGCCATCGCGGCCGGCTTCGCCGGGGGGCTCCCAGCCAACGCGCGGCTCGAGGTTCTGCGCCACGAGGTCAACCAGGGCAAGGGCGCCGCCATCCGCGATGGCTGCCTGGCTGCCAGCGGGCAGTACGTCGCGTTCATGGACGCCGATCTCGCCTGCCCGCCCGAGGATTCCGCGAAGCTGTTGGCGGCGATGGAACAGGGCGCTGACGTCGCCATCGGCAGCCGCATCCAGCCCGATGGAAGCGACATGCGAGCGTCGCAGCCGCCCGCCCGCCGCCTGGCCGGCTGGCTCTTCACGTTCGTGCGGCGGCTGCTGGTCCTCCGCGATATCGTCGATACGCAGTGCCCGCTCAAGGGCTTCACTCGCGACGCGGCCCAGGCGATCTTCAGCCGGCAGCGGCTCTCGGGCTGGGCTTTCGACGCCGAGATCATCGACCTGGCGCGCCGCCTGGGCTACCGCGTCGAGGTCGTGCCCGTACGCTGGACGCACCAGGAGGGCTCGCGCCTGAGCCTGCGGCCTTCGCAGGGGTTCCAGGTGATGCGGGACCTCATTCGCCTGCGGTCGCTCCATCGCGGCGAGACGCCGGTGGCCGAAACCGAACGCGAGGCCGGATCGACGGCGCAGCGCTTGCCGCCGTGAACCGGCGACGGCTAGAATGTTTGCGCTGGGTGTGGCTATGAGGGAGCGGACCACGCACGCCGCGCGGGCAGCCGACGATCCTCGTAGCCCTTCGTACCCGGACGAGCGGCGCGACAGCCTGAGGGCAGCAGGAGGTGCGCGTGCTCCCGACGCTCCGTGAGGCCTGCGGCGTCTTTGCCGTCTATTCCCCCGGCGAAGACGTGGCGAGGATTACCTTCTTTGGCCTCTACGCCCTCCAGCATCGCGGGCAGGAAAGCGCCGGAATCGCCACATCCACAGGCCGGTCGCTGCACGTCCGGACGGGCATGGGCCTGGTGTCTCAGGTCTTCACCGAGGACGACCTGCTGTACCTCCCCGGCAGCTCCGCTATCGGTCACACGCGCTATTCGACCACCGGCGCCAGCCGCCCGGAAAACGCTCAGCCCTTCCGCGTCGAGGGCGTCAACGGCGTCCTGGCCATGGGCCACAACGGCAACGTCGTCAACGCCGAGGTCCTGCGCGACGACCTCCAGGCGCAGGGGATCGCCTTCCGCACCAGCACCGACACCGAGGTCATGGCCCACATCCTGGCCAACGCGCCGGGCGAGACGTGGACCGAGCGCTTCGCCCACCTCATGCGGCGCGTACAGGGCGCGTACTCCCTGGTCGTGATCACGCCCCAGGCCGTCATGGCCTGCCGCGACCCCATGGGCAACCGTCCCCTGAGCCTGGGCAGGCTCAACGGCGGCTGGGTCGTCGCCTCCGAGACCTGTGCCTTCGACCACCTGGGCGCGACGTTCGTGCGCGAGATCGAGCCCGGCGAACTCGTCGTTATCAACGGCGAAGGGATCCGCAGTTCGAAGCCCGTCGAGACGGGCCGGGAGTGGTTCTGCATCTTCGAGTACATCTACTTCGCCCGGCCCGACAGCGTCATCAAGAACAAGCTCGTGTACCCCATCCGCATGAACCTGGGGCGGGAGCTGGCGCGCGAGCACCCCGCCAGCGCCGACGTCGTCATGGGCGTGCCCGACTCATCCACGCCGGCCGCCATCGGCTACGCCCAGGAAACGGGCATCCCGTTCGTCGAGGGGCTGGTGAAGAACCGCTACGTGGGGCGAACGTTCATCCAGCCCGACCAGCGTATCCGCGAGGTTGGCGTCCACCTGAAGTTCAACCCCCTGCGCGAGGTGCTCGACGGCAAGCGCATCGTGCTGGTCGACGACAGCATCGTCCGGGGCACGACGACGCCGCGGGTCATCCAGATGCTGCGGCGCGCCGGCGCCCGCGAGGTCCACATGCGCATCACGGCGCCGCCCATCACCCACCCCTGCTTCTTCGGCATCGACATGGGTACGCGCTGGGAACTCATTGCCGCTCAGAAGCCGGTCGAAGAAATACGGCGTCACATCTGCGCTGACTCGCTCGGCTACCTGAGCGTCGGCGGGCTGCTGAAGGCCGTGGGCCTTCCTGACCACAACTTCTGTCTGGCATGCTTCAGCGGCAGGTATCCGATGCCGGTACCGCTACAGATGGACAAGCTGGCGCTGGAGCCCGGCGTGGGCGCCCGGGACCGCCACGAGTTCGAATGGTCCGACCTCGTCGCCACGCCTACCCATCCGTCCTGAAACCCCGTGAAGGAGCGCAACTCCGTGACCAGGCCCGCTGACCTTCCAGGCTCCGGGACCAGTTCCTACGCCCGTGCAGGCGTAGACATTGATAAGGCCAACCGGACCATCGAGGAGATCAAGAGGCTGGCCCGCGGAGCGTCGCGCCCTGAGGTCCTGGGCGGCATCGGCGGGTTCGGCGGGCTCTTCCGCCTCGGCCAGTACCGCGAGCCCGTGCTGGTCGCTAGCACCGACAGCGTGGGCACCAAGGTCAAGATCGCCGCTCTCCTTGGCCGCTACGATACCGTCGGCGTCGACGTCGTGAACCAGAGCGTGAACGACGTGCTGTGCGCGGGCGCCGAGCCGCTGTTCTTCCTCGACTACGTCGCCTCGTCGCAGATCGACGAAGAGGCGAAGGTCGCCATGGTCCGGGGCGTCGTCAGCGCCTGCCGCGAGGCCGGCTGCGCACTCCTCGGCGGGGAGACAGCGGACATGCCCGACGTCTACGCGCCGGGCGACTTCGACCTCGTGGGCTTCGTCGTCGGCGTCGTCGAGCGGGACGCCATCATCGACGGCTCACGCATAGAACCGGGCGATGCGCTGGTGGCGCTGCCGTCGTCAGGGCTGCACACCAACGGCTACTCGCTGGTCCGGCGCGTGTTCAGCGTCGCAGTCGGCGGCGACCCCGATGAGGAGCGGTCGCGCTTGGACCGCACGTATCCGGGCCTGGGCGTCACGCTGGGCGAGGCGCTTCTGGCCCCCCATCGCGGCTACGTGAACGAGTTGCGGCCGCACCTGCCGAAGCTCAAGGGCATCGCCCACGTCACCGGCGGCGGCCTCGTGGACAACGTGCCCAGGGTGCTTCCCGAAGGCATGGCCGCGCGCATCGACCGGGCCTCGTGGCGCGTGCCGCCGCTGTTCCGGCTCATCCAGGCCGAGGGCGGCATCGCCGACGACGAGATGTTCCGCGTGTTCAACATGGGCCTGGGCATCGTCGTGGCCGTGGCGCCCGGCGACGTCGCGGGGCTGACCTCGGCGCTGCCTGGGGCGAAAGCCGTCGGCGAGGTCGTGCGGAGCGAGGGCGAGCCCAGGGTAGTGTTCAAATGACACCTGGGCCAGATTCGCCCCCGGCGGCCGGGCGTGGTATCTGTCCTTGGGGGCTATGGCCATGACGAAGCGCGCGCTCATCTCCGTCTACGACAAGACCGGCCTGCAGGCGCTGGCGCAGGGCCTGGTCGATCTCGGGTTCGAGGTCGTCAGCACCGGCGGCACGCTGAAGGCGCTGCGTGACGCCGGGATTCCCGCCACCAGCGTGTCCGACGTTACGGGCTTCCCGGAGATCATGGACGGGCGCGTGAAGACGCTACACCCGGCTATCCACGCGGGCATCCTCGCCCGCCGCGACACCACGGAGCACATGAAGCAGCTCCAAGAGCTTGGCCTCGGGCCCATCGACCTCGTGGTGAATAACCTCTATCCCTTCCGCGAAACCGTGCGGAAGCCCGATGTCACGCAGGACGAGGCCATCGAGAACATCGACATTGGCGGACCCTCGATGATCCGCGCCGCCGCCAAGAACTTCGAGAGCGTCTTGGTCGTCGTCGACCCGGCGGACTACAACGACGTTCTGGATGCGCTGCGCACGGGCTCGGCGCCGCTGGAGTGGCGGCGGAAGCTCGCCGTCAAGGCGTTCCAGCACACGGCGACTTACGACACTCTGGTGGCCCAGTACCTGCGGGGGTTCGAGGAGCCGTTCCCCGAGGAGATGACCATCGCGCTGCGGCGCAAGCAGCAACTGCGCTACGGCGAGAACCCCCACCAGGAGGCCGCCTTCTACGTCGAGGAGGACGCGAGGGCGCTGGAGCCGCAAGGGCTGGCGGCCGCCGTTCAACTGCACGGCAAGGAATTGAGCTACATAAACATCCTGGACGCCGACGCCGCCTACGCGGCGGCCTGCGACTTCGAGGACCCGACGGTCGTCATCGTCAAGCATGCCACGCCATCGGGCATCGCGTGCGCGGATGACATAACGGCTGCCTACGCAGGAGCCTTCGCCTGCGACACCATGTCGCCCTACGGTGGAATCATCGGGGCGAACCGGACAGTGACCGCTGGAATGGCCGCGGAAATGAAGGGAGTTCTCTACGACGTTATCGTAGCCCCTGATTATGAGCCGGCCGCCCTGGACCGACTGATGAAGAGAAAGGACCTGCGCATCCTGCAGGCGCCTAGGATTGCTATGGACCGTCCGGCCCTCGAGTTCCGGAAGGTCATCGGCGGGGCCCTGGCGCAGGAGGCGGACCGGATGGGCGACCGGGCGATGACGTTGCGCTGCGTGACGAAGCGGCAGCCCACCGAGGGCGAGATGGCCGACCTGCTGTTCGCCTGGCGCTGCGTGAAGTACGTCAAGTCCAACGCCATCGTGCTGGCCAGGGGGCGCGCCACCGTCGGCATCGGCGGCGGCCAGACGAACCGGAAGGCGCCCGTGGAACTGGCCCTGAGGCTGGCCGGCGATCGGGCCACGGGCAGCGTGATGGCCTCCGACGCCTACTTCCCGTTCGCCCGCGGGGACGCCGTGGAAGTGGCCTGCCAGCAGGGCGTGCGCGCAATTGTGCAGCCCGGCGGGTCGATAAGAGATGAAGAAGCCATTGAAGTTGCCGACGAATACGGAGTGGCCATGATCTTC
>JBBITS010000093.1:0-9423 GCA_037440665.1 Chloroflexota bacterium | reverse complement strand
TCGGTCGCGTCGGCGGTGGTGCTCTACGGGATGGCGTTCCTCTACGGCATCGCCGGCACCACGCGCCTGGTCACGACGGACCGCACGCCGAGCATCGCGGACGCTATCGCGCTAGGCGACCCGGACACGCGATCGGCGCTGCTGGTGGCGATGGGAGGGCTGGCGGCCGCGTTGGTCGTCGCGGTGGCTGCGTCGGCCATCCTTGTCGTGCGGCGGCGAGGCTAGCGGTCGGTCTTCGCTGCGCCCGCGCCCTCCGAGGGGTTCTCGCGGCTGGTCGCCAGCTCCTCCGCGCCGTAGTACGCCGGCCGGTAGCCGAAGACGTTGATGGTGCTGCGCGCCACGTCGGGGACGTAGTAGAAGCTGTATCCCTCTTCCCGCAGCTTCAGGAACGTCTCGTACTCCAGCAGCCAGACGTAGAGCACGTCGCGCTCGCGATCTACTGTCACGCCGCGGTCGGAGAGCATGCTTATGGCGCCGTAATCCTTCTCGATGATGCCGTTCTCGAACCGCTCGTGGTTGATTACGGCGAAGTGCGGATAGACGAATCCCACCATCACCACCGAGCGCTCCGGCACGTCGATGCTGTCCCTGATCTCGTTGGCGAAGTCGATCTGGCTGTTCACCGTCTCCAGCGATGAGAGCAGCATCCCCTTGCCAACGCGGGCGTTGGTGAACGCCTCGCGGTTGATCTCGTCACCGGGTGACGTCAGATCCACCCATCCGGCAAGAAGGATGACGCCGACGGTCGCGGCCAGCAGCCAGCGCGGGAAGTAGCGCGCCATCAGGAAGAAGCCGAAGGGGAACAGCGGGATCAGGTAGGCGATCTCGTGGGGTAGCCTGGTGAACGACGCGGCGAATACGACGATGACGGCCAGCCACATCAGGAGATGCGTGTCGCGCGTCAGGTCTTTCGGGATGCGCGCCAGGCGGGGCAGGGCGACCCCCAACGCCGCCAGTGTCCAGATCGAGCCGACGAGGCCCAGGCCGTCCTTCCCCAGCAGCCGCAGGACGTTGAGCAGGGGAACGGCCTGATCGTAGAAGTTGAGGAAGCGGAACTGGTACGTCCAGAAGACTGGCGCGTAGGCGATGGCGGTCGCCACGGCGGCTCCGCCCAGCATCGGCGCCGACTCGCGCGTCCGGCGTTCGCGCCAGAGGAACAGGGCGAGGGGCAGCGCCATCAGCAGATATGTCAGGCGGAAGCCGGCGGCGACGCCGATCAGGACGCCGGCCAGAAGCGATCGCTCCCTGATCGCCGCCAGGTACGCCGCCAGCGCAAAGGTCAGCGCCCACATGTAGTCCATGGTCGTGACGCTGTTGATCCAGAGCAGCGGCGCGAAGGCGAAACCGATGGTCAGAAGGCCCGCTGACGGAAGCTTCAGTTCGCGCGCCAGCCGGGCGAACAGGTACACGCCCGCCAGCGATACGAGGACCGTAGAGAAGTTGGTGGCGACAGAGCCGCCCTTGATGAAGAGGGCTGTGGCGAACTCGTGCAGGGGGTACCCGGGCAGCCGCGACGGCCAGTAGGCGGCGTGATCCCACATGTAGTTCGCCGTCAGCGCCACGCGCCACGCGTCGGGGTCCGTGCCGTAGCCCTGGTTCAGCCAGGGGACGCGCGATAGGACATACACGCAGGCGAGCGCGGCGAACGCCAGCGGCCGCGTGAGATCGGCGTCCATCGCTGCGGTCAGAGCTGCCCACAGCGGCGCAGCGCCTGCCGACTGCTTCGTTGCTGTCGCCTCCGCCGTCATCCCTGCCCGGGCTCCGAAGCCAGTTCTCCACCGTCCCGCAGCGCCTGGCGCACGGCCAGGACACGCTGCGCGACCGTAAGGTTCGCCATCACCGCCAACGCCCACAGAGCGATCCTGACGGCGCCGGGCCACGCTCCTCCGATGATAAGCGCACCACCCATGAGGATCACGCGCTCGGCGCGGGTGAAGAGGCCCTCGCGAAGCTCCAGTCCCAGGCCTTCGGCCCGCGCGCGCACGTAGCTCACCAGTATCGATCCAACCATCGCCGCGAAGATGACCACGCCAAGCTCGCGGCTGAGGCCCGTGTCGCTGTAGTGGAACAGCAGTCCTCCAAGGAGCGCGGCCTCGGACAGCCTGTCGAGGACGGAGTCGTACAGGGCGCCAAACCTGGTGACGCGGCCAGTGGCGCGCGCTAGGCCACCGTCGAGCAAGTCGAGCGAACTCGCGATCAGCGCCACCACGCCCGCGGCCAGGAAGAACCCGCCCGCCGCCAGCGCGCCCGCCGCGACATTGCCTGCGAGGCCGGCCGTGGAGACGGCGTTCGGCGTCACGCCGGTCCTGGCGAGGGCGCTGACGACGGGATCGAGGATCGTCGCCGGCGCGCGCCGGGGCAGGAGTTGCAATTGACGTCTCCCGCTAATGGGACGCCTCCCTCGCCATCTCGCCCTGAGGCGCCGTGTGATGCGCGGCCTGCCATTCGTAGATCAGGCGCTCGTAGTACGAGAGAACGCGCTGCGCGACGCGCTGCCAGTCGTACTGCTGCGCCCGCCGGCGCCCTTCCTCGCCCATCCGCCGCCGCCGTGGCCCGTCCTGCAGGAGGTCCACCAGGGCGGCCGAGAGCGCCTCCGCGTTCTTCGGTGGTACCAGCACACCCTCGACGCCGTGGGTGATCACCAGCGCGAATCCCTCGATGTTCGAGGCGACGATGGGCATGCCGGCCGCCATCGCCTCGAGCAGGATGATGCCCTGGCTCTCGAAGCCTGTGTTGGGCGCGCAGAAGACCTGGCACGACTGGTGGTAGCGCGGCAGCTCGTCGAAGGGCACGTGGCTGCGGAAGATAACGTCCTTCACTCCGGCCCGGCGCATCCGCCGCTCGTAGCGGTCGAACGAGCCCGCCCCCACGACGACCAGCCGCGCCGTCGGCATCTGCTCTTTGATGCCGACGAACGCGCGCAGGAGGTAGCTAAGACCTTTGCGCTTCTCGGGCCTGCCGACGAACAGGATGTTCGGCCCGCCGGCCAGCTCCGGCAGCTTCTCGCGGGGCCGCGCGAAGTGCTCAACGTCGATCCCGTTGGGGACGATGTTGTAGTAGCCGGGGAAGTAGCGGGACACGTGACGCGCCGCCGCCTCGGACACGGCGATCTTTCCGTCCATGCGCCTGATCCAGCGTCCGATAAGGCGCCGCCCGTACACGTAGTAGATGTTCGACTCGGCCGCCGCGTGGAACGTCCCGACGTTGACGGCCTCGGAATAGCGGAGGAACTGGATCGGCAACTGGGGCACGAACGGCTCGTGGACGTGAACGATGTCGAACCTGTGCTCGGCTAGCAGCCGTCGCACGGGTTTGGCCATGCGCAGGGATAGCGAAATGCGGGCGATGGAGCCTCCTACACGCCAGGGGATGGGGCGTCCGAGAGCGGCGACGGGACAGTCGGCGGCCATCGGCTCGGCCGACGCCGGCCCGACGATGAGGCATTCGTGGCCGTGCGTTGAGAACTCGCGCGCCAGGTGCCGGATGTGGTTGTTCACGCCGCCCGGCACCGAGAGGTCGTAGGGCGATACCAGCGCGATTCTCACGGCAGCACCCGCTTCACGAAGCTGCGGATGGTCGGACCCCAGCCCTGGGCGCGGGGCGTCGCCATCAGGCCGCGCCACTGCTGGATCGCGACGTTGCGCAGCCCCAGTTCGCGGATGGACGGGTGGCGTCCGGCGATGGCCTTCGTCGTCCGCTCCTCGATGGCGCGGCGGAGGTCGGTGGCCGACTCGCCGGGGAACTCGGTGTGCGCGCTGCCGATGGCCTGCAGGAAGTGGGCGTCGGAACCGCCGATGTCGGCGAAGCGGTAGCGCGCTCCGTTGAGACGCTGCGCCTTGCGCATGGAGACGCGGCCCGCCGGACCCATGTTCACGGTCTCGATGCCGTCGAAGTACACGCCGTCGTTGTTCTCCTGCAGTATTCGTTCGATGACCCGCTGGCCGATGCTGCGCGTGAGCCAGCTCATCGGGTGGGCGATGACGCAGAGGCCGCCCTGACGGTGCACGAGCGCCAGAACTTCGCGCAGCGGACGCAGGCTCGGGACTGGTTCCTCGATGAAGAGGGCGATGAGGTGGCCCTCGATGGTCGTCACCTCTTCGCCCACGATGAGGTCGAAGCGGTACTGGCCCTGAACCCATCGCTCGCGGGCCTCCAGCGCCGCGTCGAGGCGGTCGTGCTCGGTGATGGCGATGACGGAAAGCGAGGTCCGGTGTTCGACATAATCGAGCACCTGCGCCACGTCTGTCATCCCGTCGCCGTAAGAGGTGTGGATGTGGAGGTCGGCGGTTCCCACGTCGGGCGCTATTGTACCGCAGACGCGGGATCGGGCTGGCCGGGGCGCGGGTTTGTGTCCTCGGCCACGATGTCACGGTAGTGGATGCGTTCGATGACCGCCCACTGACCGGGGTCGCCGGCCATGTGCTCCTCGAAGATGGCCATCAGGCGCGTCAGGTTCACACGTATGTCGGTATCGCGGTCACCTGTCAGGATCAGGGGCATGGGCGGGCCGATGCGGGCGTAGACGACGAGGCGGTCCTCGCGCCGCGTCATCGCCGGGATGATGGTCGCGCCCGTGCGTAGCGCGAGGTCGATGGCGCCGGGAGGAGTCCGCATCAACCGGCCGCGAAAAGGCACCATGATCCCGGTGCCCTGGATGTCGCGGTCGAACAGCACGGCCACGACCTCGCCGCTGCGCAGGCGGCGGATGGCCTCCTTGATGCCGTCGAAGCTGGCCGTCCGGTAGATGTGGCCGTGGGCCTCGCGCAGGCGATGGGTCAGGTCGGAGAGGCGCTTGGGCTGCAAGGGCTCAGTGAGGGCGAACACGCGGATTCCCTCGGCGGCCAGGCCCTGAACCGAGATCTCGGGGTTGCCGTAGTGCGCTCCGGCGAGGATCACGCCCTTGCCCTGCGCCAGCTCTTCGCGGACGCAGTCCAGCCCTTCTATGTGCAGGCGCTTCCGTCCGAAGTCGTCGAGGTTCATGCGCGGGATGCCGATCAGGTCGGCGTAGTACAGGCCCACCTGGCGGGCTGCCTTTCGCGCGGCGCGGTCGATGTCGTCTGCGCTGGCGCCGGGGCCGAGGGCGAGGCGCATGTTGTGCCGCAACGACTCGCGGATTCCTCCGGAGAACTGATACACGCGGTCGGCCAGGAAGGCGGCGATGCCGAAGCGGACGCGCAAAGGCAGGCGGCCGATGGTCTGATAGACCAGCCACATCACGTAGAACTTCCACATGCCGCCCTGGCTTCGGCGGCTGCCAGGCAGGCTCACGATGCGCGCTCCTGCGGACCGGCCGGAGGGCCGTCGTCGAAGTACGACGACGCCCACATCCGCCGGAAGATGTACCACTGGTCGGGGCGTTTGCGCACCTCCCGTTCCAGCGATCGCATTATGACCTGCGTCAGGTCGCGCACGTCGCGCTCCTCGTCGCCCGTGGGCGTGAAATCGATGGAGCCGTCAACCACGGGAACGATGCGCGTCGGATCGTCCTCGCCGCGCAGCACGACGGAGGGCATGACGCGGGCGCCGGTTCGCAGAGCGAGCCGGGCGGGGCCGGCCGAGACCTCGGTCGGCGCCCCGAAGAAGTCCACCGTCACGCTCTGTCCTGGTGCATCCACGTCGATGAGAAGCGCGATCATCTCGCCCCGGCGCAGAGCGCGGATGAGGCCGGGGCCGACGCCGTTCGTCGGCACCACCTTCATGCCCAGACGCTCGCGAGAGAGGAACACGAGGTCCGTCAGCCGCTGGTAGGGGAACACATCGCCCACGGCGTTGACCGCGTAATGGCGGGTCGCCAGCGCCGCCGCTCCCAGGTCCCAGATGCCGTAGTGCAGCGTGACGACGACGACGCCCTTGCCCTGATCGTAGAGGCGGTCTATGTCGGACCAGTTGTCAAACGTGAGGCGGCGCCTGACCTCGTCCTTTGTCAACGTTGGGAAGTGAATGAAGTCGATGACGAACCGTCCGAAGTTCCGGAAGGCCCGGCGAGCCACAAGGTTGACCAGTCGGCGGTCCCTGGTGTCGAGAACCCGCGCCAGGTTTTCGTTTAAGGCGCGACGGTGGCGGCGGAACAGGGGATAGAGGGCATCAGCGACGGACGCGGCAATGGCGTACGCCACGGGAAGCGGCAGCGGCCGCATGAAGGCGATAGTGAGGCGGAACATCCAGTAGTTGAACCGCCACAGCTCCCGCTGCCAGAAACCGCGTTTAGACCGGGACGCCCGCGATGAAGTCCTCCGTCATCCGCCGCGCCTCTTCGTCGCTGAACTGCTGGGGCGGCGACTTCATGAAGTACGCCGACGGGCCCAGTATGGGGCCGCTCAGCCCTCTGTCGAGCGCCAGCTTACAGCAGCGGATGGCGTCGATCACGACCCCGGCAGAGTTGGGGCTGTCCCACACCTCGAGCTTCAGTTCGAGGTTCAGGGGAACGTTGCCGAAGGTCGTACCCTCCATCCGGATGTGGCACCACTTCCGGTCCAGCAGCCAGGGCACGTGGTCGCTTGGCCCGACGTGGACGTCGCCCGCCGGCAGTTCGTAGTCGAGCTGCGAGGTGACGGCGCCAGTCTTGGAGATCTTCTTCGACTCCAGGCGCTCGCGCTCCAGCATGTTCAGGAAGTCGGTGTTGCCCCCGAAGTTGAGCTGGTACGTCCGGTCGAGGCGCACGCCGCGCTCGCGGAACAGGCGCGTCAGGACGCGGTGGACGATGGTCGCGCCCACCTGCGACTTGATGTCGTCGCCGATGACCGGCAGACCGGCCTCCTCGAAGCGCTTGGGCCAGTAGCCGTACTGGTCTCGGGCGATGAACACGGGGATGCAGTTGACGAACCCGCAGCCGGCCGCCAGCACCTGCTCGACGTACCACTTGGTCGCCTCCTCCGAGCCCACAGGCAGGTAGTTGACCACGACTTGCGTCTTGGTGGCCTTGAGGATGCGGACGATGTCGTCGGTGCCGCCGGAGGCTTTGTGGATGACCTGCGACAGGTACTTACCCAGACCGTCATGGGTCATACCGCGCGAGACGGTGACGCCGGTCAGGGGCACGTCGGCGAACCTGTAGGTGTTGTTGGGTGGGGCGTAGATAGCCTCGGACAGGTCCTTGCCCACCTTGTTGGCGTCGATGTCGATGGCCGCGACGAAGCGGATGTCGCGCACGTGATAGCCGCCGAGGTTCACGTGCATGAGGCCGGGTACGAACTCGTCCTCGCGCGCGTCCTGGTAGAAGTGGACGCCCTGCACCAGCGACGACGCGCAGTTGCCGACGCCGATGATAGCTACGTTGATAGGGCCTTTACCTTCGGGCACTGCAACCTCCCGTGAACGGACGCGCCCCTTTGGCGCGCCCTCCGGCCCGAACAGCTCTTCCTCGGACGCGCCCAGCGCCAGCGCCGCTCCCTCGCGGAAGCGCTTGCTGGGACGCTTGACGCCTGACTTGACCAACGACAGGTAGCTCTCGCTGAAGTGGTAGCCCCGGCGCGCAAGTTCCGAGAGGAACCAGCGCTGCTTGTGACCGCGCGCTCCGAGAACGTCGAACAGCCTCGTCTTCGCTTCGCTCACGCCCGCCTCACTGATGGTCAAGTTTCCGTTACCGCACTCACGGTACTCGCGGCGCAGGAGCGCGTCAATAGTAAAGTCCGGCCGTTCGGGGTAAAGCTTGGTCTCAGGAGGGCCGGGCGAGGTAGGTGGCGAGGCCCTCGCGCAACGGCGTCAGACGCAGGGCGAGCGTGGCGAGAAGCGCCGAGTTGTCGGCCACCGCGCTCGCGGTGATGAAGTCGATGGCGTCGGCGGACAGCGGCGGGCTGGGGAGCATCGAGGCGAGCCGGCCCATCAGCTTCCCAAGTGCGACCGGCTGGTGCAGGATGAATCGCCGCTTGCCGGCGACTTCCAGCGCGGCGCGTATGACGTCGTCCATAGTCATGACGTCGGGTCCGCCGATCTCCAGCGTCTGGCCTGCGGCGGCGGGTGTGGCGAGGCTGGCCGCGACGGCCCGGGCGACGTCGTCGACGAACACCGGCTGCATTAGCTGCTTGCCGTTGCCGAAGACCGGCACGAAGGGCAGGAAGCGGGCGAAGCCGAGGAAGCGGTTGAGGGAGACGTCCTCAGGGCCGTACACCCACGTGGGGCGGAGGATGACGTATTCGATTCCAGACGCGCGGACAGCCTCTTCGGCCTGCCACTTGAAGCGGAACCAGTGGCGGGCCGCGCCGGGCGCCGCGCCCACGCCGCTCAGGTAGACGAGGCGGCGGACGCCTGCGGCTTTGGCGGCGCCCGTCAGGTTCACCGTGCCCTGGTAATCGACCTTCTCGAAGGTCCAGCCCTTACGCGGGATTTCGATGGGCGACGTGGGGAACTGCACGCAGTTGATGAGCGTCTCGACGCCTAGGAGCGCGGCCGGAAGGGAGCCAGGGTCCGTGACGTCAGCGGCGCGGGCCTCGACACCGAGGCCAGGGAAGCGCTGTGCAACCTTGGGCGCCGAGCGGGAGAGCACGGTGATGGGGCCAAGACCCTGCCGCGCCAGTTCGCGGACGATGGCCGACCCGAGAAAGCCGGTTCCACCGGCGACGAGGATCACGGTTCGCCCCTCTCTTACGCCTGGTGGTGGTAGGCGTCGCTGTCGTTCAGGTTCTCATCGCAGGGCGAGGCGGTCAAGCGCAGAGCGCGTCAGGAGATCAGGCGGATGACAGGGAACAGGAGGGCGAGGACGAACAGGGCGGCGGTCAGAGCGATCATCCACAGGCGCACGAGGGGCTTGTTGGGCTCCCAGTCCGAGTAGCCGTGGGCCTCGGTCAGGTCCCAGTCGGGATCGTCTGGGTCCGGGTCCCAGTAGTCCTCGTCCTCGCCGCCGTCGCGCCGCACGTCCTGTCCTCCGTGGCCGGATTGACGTAAGGCATTCTAGCGTCCGCATCCGGGGGGCTGCCAAGTGACCGTCAGGGGTTCAGCCATAGCCGTTGCCGGTGTATCATCCGCTCGCCCGCTGGCGAAGACCGCCTGCGCGAAGAAGCGAGGAACTGACCATGAAGATCGAAACCGGCGTCCGGCAGGACGACCTGACGAAGGTGGCGGAAGACGCGCGCCTGGCCGAGGAACTGGGCTACGACGGCATCGTCACAGCGCACACCGGGCACGACCCCCTGCTGCCTCTGGCCATCGCCGCGGTCAACACCGAGCGCGTCACCCTGGGCACTGCGGTGCTCATCGCCTTCCCGCGCACACCGATGGTGACGGCGATGGAAGCGTGGGACATCCAGAAGGCGTCGAAGGGGCGTCTGCTGCTTGGTCTGGGAACGCAGGTGAAGGGCCACAACGTACGGCGTTTCAGCGTCGAGTGGCTGCCGCCGGGCCCACGCCTTCGCGAGTACATCCAGTGCCTGCGGGCCATCTGGGACTGCTGGCAGAACGGGACGAAGCCCGACTTCGTTGGCGAACACT
>JBBITS010000092.1:1565-9448 GCA_037440665.1 Chloroflexota bacterium | reverse complement strand
GCGGACGCCGACCCGTCCCGCGGGCGCTCCTTCGGGCCAGCTCCCGAGGTCGGGCAGCGGCGGCGGCTGGCTGGCTGGCGACGGCTCAACAGGCTACCTGTGGTTCATCCCGGGAGTCGTGGCTCTCACTGGCCTGGCGGGCGCCATGTACCTCCGGTCGCGCAGGGTGCTCTAACGGGACGCTCGTGAATCGAGTAGTGGAAAACGCTTGAATTGATAAGCTACGGCAGGGGGAGGTCCTTCCCCCTGCCGTAGCCGCTTGAAAGCGGATGGTCCAGACCCCGCCGTCTTGCCCGGTGGGCTGGCAAGCCCCGCAGGAAGCGGGGGATTCCAGGAGGGCGTGACCATGGGTAAGCTGTTGAACGCTGATATGCCTGGGCGCAAGGGATCCGGCCGGGTATGGCTGCTCGCGGCCGGGCTGGCTCTTGCGCTGGCGGCGGGCGCGGCGCCGCTCGCGGGTCCGGCGTCGGGCCAGATGGCTGAAAACGCCATGGCCGTCGATGCTGTCCCCGGGGGAGCCATTGACGCTACGCGGACCGTGACCGGCGGCGATCCCTTCGATATCACCATCAACGTGACCAGCGTGGGAACGCCATACCAGGCCTACCAGTTCAACGTGCGGTACGACATGTCAATCCTCCAGTTCGTGACCGGGCAGAACCACCAACCGGGTGGGCTGGCTGCCTGCTCGGCACCGTTGGACAACAACAGCTCCATATACCTGGGCTGCGCTTCGTTCACGAATGAGACCACGGACTTCATGGGCGTGACCGATACTTTGACTTTCCGCTGCATCGCCGATGGCGTCAGCCCGCTGCATCTGCTTACCGACGAAGAAGTCGGCATCACTACCGGAACCAACATGGCCGCCGGCAATGCCCAGATGGTCCCGATGAGATTGACTGACGCATCCATCACCTGCGCGTCCACGGGCGCGACGCCTCAGCCGGAGGCGGTGCAGGCCACCGCTACGGCGTCCGCGGTGGAGACGCGGGTGGCCGCGGGTCTGACGCCGTATCCTGGTACCGACGCAGTGGCGCAGACCGGCGGCGCGCAGGCCGGGCAGGTCGGCCGGACGGTCGGTCCCGGCGCCGGCGCCGGCGGCGATTCCGTCCTCGACCGGCCCATCGTCATCGTCATCGCGCTGGGCGCGCTGGTGGCGGGCGCGGCTATCGTGGGGTCCGTCGTATGGAGGCGGCGACAGGAGGCCGGAGGCAAGTAGGGTAGACTGTCCCGGCTCCGCGTCGCGCGTTCGATGTGTTCTCCTTCAGGCAATCGGGGGGCTTGCCGGGATGGCGGCCCCCTTTCTTCTCGCCCGGCGGCGCGAAACACTTCGGACCACGCGGCGTTCGGACGTTATTACAATATGGTGGGTAGCGGCGACCGGCCGCTGAGCGTCAGGATTACGGCATGGCGACAATGACGGCCCCCAGGCAGGCGTGGACGCCGGCGTCCCTCGGCACGCTCGGCGTGGGCGTGGCTTCTCTGACGGCCGCCGTCATCCTCTTCGCCCTCCAGCTCGCGGGCTACTTCGACACCGTCGTCTTCAGCAGCCCGGAGACGGGAACCGCGTTCAACGTCTCCGCCATCATCGACCCGCAGAAGCCGCCCACGGCCGCTCCCACGCCCACGGGCACGCCCCCGAGCTCGGCTCCCGTCACCCGCCTGGTCATCCCGGCCATCGGCGTCGACGCCCCCATCGTCGTCAAGGGCATCGACGCTACCGGCACCATGGAGACGCCCGACAACGGCTTCCTGGTACGACTTCACGGCCAGGCCCGGCTTCGGCGGCAACGCCGTGTTCTCCGGCCACGTCGACTACTACACCATCGGGCCCGCCGTCTTCTGGAACCTCGGCAAGCTGGTCCAGGACGACATCGTCGAGGTGCGGCTGGAGGACGGCACCATCTACCGCTACCGCGTGATCGGCAAGGCGGCGTTCGATTCCACCGATGCGCCGGTGGACGAGATCATCGGGCCGACGTCCGTCGAATCGGTGACGCTCATCACCTGCACGGGCACGTTCAACGTAGCCACGCGCCAGTACAGCAAGCGCCTGGTGGTGCGCGCCGAGCGCATCTTCGAGGACGCGGCGTCCGCCCCATCGGCCTCGGCGGCGCCGTAGGGAGCCGCCCCTTGTCGCTCTGAGCGCTTCCGTCGCAAGGACGTCGAACACTCGCCTCTGGCGAGAAGAGTCTGGCGAAGACGAACCCCGTTCCGACTTCGGGCCCAGAGCTGGATCCTCGCCGAAAATCGCACCTGGAGGGTTCCTGGGAAGGTCAGGCGTCAGCGTGGCCGAGCATAATCGCGCATCGAATGCCGCGCCACCCTGAAGGGTGGCCTTCACGTGATGGGGAGGAGTGGCCGGAATTCGGGGGAACAGACGCCGGCGGCGGCCGGTCGTCCCTATTCCTGCGGGCCCGGCGGACCGCCCGGGACGCACATCAGGACCTTGACCTTCGCCAGCGCCTCCGGCCGCGGGTCGGGGCAGCTCGACTCGTCGACGCCTTCCTTGGTCTCCATCGACGCGTAGAGCATGTAGGTCATGCCGTCCGACTCGTACCAGTAGCCGTTGTTGAGCGGGTCGCCGAGCACGTCGACCGGCAGCGGGTCGAGGTAGGGCCGCAGCTTGCAGCCGGCGTCGGCGTCCTCGTACACGCACAGCGTCTGCACGCCGGGCGTGGTGTACGGGAAGGCTTCGTGGTCGCGGTAGTACTCTTCCAAAGCCACCTTGATCGACAGTATGTCCAGGCGGCGGCGCGCGTCGCGGATGAGGGCGCCGGGCTCCGGCGTCGGCTCGACCGTAGGCTCGGGCGTGGGCGTCGGCTCGAACATCTCCGTGAGCTGGGCGCGGATGTCGTTCTCCGGGTGCAGCGCCATGGCCAGCGAAAGCGCCAGCACGGCGCCCACGAGGACCGAAAGGGGCAGCACGTACCAGGGGTCGGTGAAGCGGTCGTACCAGGTCACGAAGCTGGCGTCCCTCCGACAACGAAAACGTCTGGCCTGCCCTGGCGGGGAACGGCGCAGACGTCCACGGGAATGATAACGTAAACCGGCCCTTGATATGTCAAGCGTGCCTTCCTGGCCATCTGCTCCGGCGCGGCGTCCAGATGGATATCGTCGGCCCGGAGCCGCTTCCGCAGGGCCAGCACTGGACGGCTCTGCTATTATGAAGCCCGCGAACGTGATGTCGCGCCATCGCCGAGCAGGGCGGCGGCCGGGCGTGGTCGGGGCTGGCCCCGGTTCAGTGGAAGGACGCGCTGACGATGACTAACACGGGAGAGAGGCCTGTCTCCGGTCGGCCACCGCGGGCGCGCGCGTCACGGCCGAGGGCAAGGAGGGCGAGCGTGGGCAACCAGACGTTGAAGCTGATGCGGGCGGCAGCGGCCGCCGTCGTGGGCCTCGCGGCCCTGGCGTACGCCTGGGGCGGACCGGAGGGCGCCGCCGCGGCGCCGAGCGCGAGCGAATTCACCGGCGTCACCGTCGTGGACGGCGAAGAGGCCGTGATCCACATGCTCGTGGCCGTCGCGCCGGGCGAAGACCTCTACGCCGTCGGCGCCGAGGCGCTGCGCAGCTTCGACGCCGCCGCCCAACCTCTGGCCGACGGCGAGACGGTGACCACGCCCTTCAAGACCACGGGCGTCGTCTGGGAGAACCTGCCCGTCGTCGCCAACTACAACGACTCCAAGGCGGCCACGGGCTCCGGCACGAAGTCGTCGCGCAAGGGCGCGCTCCAGACCTCGATGGAGACGTGGAACGCCGTGCCGACCTCCCTCTTCGCCTTCGACTACGGGACTGACACCTCGCGTTGTCCCTCCCTGGCAGACCCGTGCCCGGGCTCCCGCAAGTTCGACGACAAGAACGATATCGGCTGGCTGGCCCTGACGGACAAGCGCGTCCTGGGCGTGACCATTTCGGGTACCAGGCGCGACGAGTTCGACATGATCATCAACAGCAAGGCGGGCAAATGGTACTCGGGCGCTGAGGACGGCATCAAGAGCGGGTACTTCGACCTCGATACCGTCTTCCTGCACGAACTCGGCCACGCGCTGGGACTCGACCACACCAGCAACCCTGAGTCCATCATGTATCCCTCCTACCTGGGCCTGCGGCGGGCGCTGATGCTGGACGACGTGTTCGGCGTCACCTGGCTGTACCCCGATCAGGGTGGAAGCGCGCCCGTGGAAGGCGCTCCCCCGCCTGCGCCGGTGGGCACCCCGGCGGCGCCGGCGTTCCTCGCGGGCACGACCGGCGGCCCGGGGACGGTGCGGCTGTCGTGGCTCGACCTCGCCGACAACGAGACGTACTACAAGGTCGAGCGTAGCTCCGGCGGCGGCGGGTTCGTGCAGGCCTTCCGCGGGCTGGCGAACTCGACGAGCTACGCCGCGACGGGCATCGTGACGGGTATGTACGTGTATCGCGTGGGCGCGTGCAACACGGCGGGCTGCGCCTACAGCAACGAAGTCACCATAACGGTTCAGTAGCTCTGGCAGGCCGCTTCGTGCACAATATCGCCCTGATTAGGGTCAGGGCGAAAGATCGATGGATTTCTATGAAGGCCACCCTTCAGGGTGGCCTGCGCATGTCGGAATGACGACCGCGCGTCCCACCGGAGGCGAGTCTTCGACAGCGTGGCCGGATATGCGCGCATGGTGGCGTTCGGTCACGCTGAAGCGTGACCTTCTTTGTATGGAATCCCGTGTCCCGCCTCCAACTGCGCCTGTTACGCTGAAGGCCACCCTTCAGGGTGGCCTGCGCATGTCGGCACGACGACCAGGCTTCGGAGTAGCCGGGCAGGCGTGTGGCGGCATTCGGTCACGCTGAAGCGTGACCTTCTTTGTATGGAATCCCGTGTCCCGCCTCCAACTTCCTACCTCCAGCCCCCAGTCCGGCCGGGGCGCAGACACCTACGGTAGGTCGAGGCTGAAGCGAATGGCGTCGGCGGCCAGCGCCAGCTTCTCCGGTGAGAGCGACGTTATGCGCTCCGACAACAGCGCCTTCGGGATGGTCAGGATGTCGTCGAGGTTTACGACGCATTCCGTCGGCATGCCGTCGTCCGGGCCGAGCCGGACCTCCGAGGGAATTCCGCGGATGGTCCTGGTCACTGCGGCCACCGTGACGTTGGTCCTGGCGCGATAAGCGGCGTTGCGGGACAGGAGCAGAACGGGACGCCTTCCTGCCGGGGCAGGCAGGTTCGCCCACCAGACCTCTCCCCGCCGCACCTACCAGCTTTCCTCTGGCAGCACGTCGGCGGCCAGCGACGACTGGGCCTCGCCAACGGCTGTGTCCTCGGGCAGCCGGCGATAGCCTTCTTCGTACGCACGGTCGAGGCGCGCTCGCTCGCGCTCCTCCGCGTAACGCCGGCAGGCCTCGCGGATGACGGCCGCCCGCGACCTTCGTTCGGCCTCGGCCAGCCTGTCGAGTTCCTTGAGCAACGCCTCGTCCATGGGGACCTGGATTACGGTCTTTCTGTCCTGCATGCCACAATAGATTACACAATACTCCTACACATTGCAACCCACAATGAAGGCCATCCTCCAGGGTGGCCGGGTAGGCGCGCGTGGCGGCGTTCGGTCACGCTGAAGCGTGACCTTCCTTGTGTGGAATCCCCTCTCGCGGCCCAGGGGTCCGGTCGCGTCTGTCACCGCGTCACGCTGAAGGCCACCCTTCAGGGTGGCGCGGCGCCCTTGCGCGACGGCATTCGGTCACGCTGAAGCGTGACCTTCCTTGTGTAGAATCCCGCCTCCCGCTTCCCGCCTCCAACTTCCAACCTCCAACCTCCAATCCCGCCCGCCGTTAACCTTTTGCCCGCCGGGGGCGTTTCAACAAACGGTAGACCGGCGAAGGCGGGATGCCCGAGCCGGTGTTCCACGCTTGCCGAACGCGTGTTCGGTAAGCCGAGGCTGGCCCCCGTTTGGATGCGGGGGAGCCGCGAGAATCCTTCCCGGTGAAGGACAGGGAAAGGAGGTGCAGGAGGCCGGAGCGAGGGCGGCGCGGCCTTCGGCGTCGTCGAGGTACTCGGCCGAGGGCGACGCAGAACGGGATGGAACAGAAGGCCAGGCTTCTCGCCGGGGCGAGTCGCCTCAGGAGACAGCCTGGCGGACAGCGACGCCGCAGGCTCTGGCGCAGGAAGGAGAAAGAACAACCGCAGGGAAGTGCGGTGACCCCTCTCTGACAGAGGGGATACCCCGCACGAAGGATGGGCCCCGGAAAGGTCCGGGGCGATTCAGGAGGAAACACTTGAAGAAGCTTATTGTAGGCGCCGTAGCCCTGGCGGTGACGCTGTTTGGGTTCGGCAGCATGAGCGCGCCGATCACCCAGGCCGTGCCGACGGACCTGGTGGCGATCTCGCCAACCATGCTGGCATCCGTGCTGGGCGCCGATGCCTACGACGGCATCGGCCCAAGCACTGATGATGCGACTGACGACATCGCGACGCTGGCAGCAGCTCTGGGCGACGAGGACGGCGTGCTCGAGCCCGAGGACCTGGAAGACCTCGATTTCGACGGCAACCAGGTCGACGAGGACGAGAGCACCGCAGCCACGAACCGTGCGCTGGTTCTCTTCATCTTCGTGAGCGACGATGACAACTTGACCGTCGACCCGAAGACGAAGCTGAATACGGCGAGCGAGATCTCCGGCGCCGAAACGGTGAGCAACACCGACGCCGGCGACTGGATCTGTGACACGGAAGACGAGGACTGCGACGGTGACGGCACGATTGGGAACGGCGTCGTCACGCAGTACCTCCTGTCGAACACGGCGGGTAGTGTCGGTGACACGGTGAGCGTCGACGTTACGCAAGAGGCCGTTACGGTGTCTACCGATGTCCTGCTTGTGGGCAACCCTGACGAGATCGAGATTGGCGAGGTCAAGCACGTCGCGTCCGTCGAGAACGAAGGCTGCGGCAGCGCCGACTACACTGACGGCCTCGACAACGACGAGGACGGCGACAAGATCTTCATGTGGGCTACGGTTGTGGACAGCGATGGCACGGAGCTGGCCATCATCTCGGTTGACTGGGACGTTGACGACGACGACATCGCCGACATCGCTGACGACAGCAGTGTTACTGTGGCCTCCGAGATAACTGCGGCGTTCGCCGTTCTCTGTGGCGGTGACGACACCGGCGAAGTGACGGTGACTGCCTCCTTCGACGACACAGCCAACGGTGGCGAGGAGGAGTCGGACGACGCGGTTAAGACCATCGTTGGCCTGCCGGAGAACGTCTCGCTCTCCGCTTCGCCGGCGACCATCTCCTGCGACGGCGTGAACAGCTCGACGGTGACGGCTACGGTGACCGACGCTGACGGCAACAACGTCGTCGACGGGACCGAGGTTGTGTTCAGCGTGGTTGCGCTGGGCACGGCGAACCCGATCGTCACGACGACGACCGACGGCCAGGCGAGCAGCACCATCACGCCGCTGTCCGGCAACGTGGCCGGTACGACGGTGACGGTGTCTGCGGGCGGCGACGCGATCGCTCAGATCCGCATCGACTGCCTGCAGCCGACGCCGACGGCGCCGCCCGCGCCGCCGACGCCGGTCGGCCCGATCACCCCGCCGGACACCGGTAACGGCGGCTACCTGGCTCAGGACGCCTCGGGTAGCTTCTCGTGGCTGGCCATCGCTGGCCTGGCGCTCGGCGCGCTGGCGCTGACGCTGGGCGGCGCGGCGGTCCGAAAGGTGACCCGCTAGTTCGCTACCGGCAACGGTAACGCCAAGGGGCCTGTCCTTCCATGGAAGGGCGGGCCCCTTCCTTCTTGGTGGTTGGTGGTTGGAAGTTGGAGGTTGGAAGCGGGATTGTCACGAATGGAGGCCGGCCTTCTCGCCGTAGGCGAGTCTTCGACACGGTGGCCGGGCACGCCTGCCCTGCGCCTTCC
>JBBITS010000092.1:0-1491 GCA_037440665.1 Chloroflexota bacterium | reverse complement strand
ACCTCCAACCTGCCGGCACGCCTGCCCCGCGCCATCCGGTCACGCTGAAGCGGGGCCTTCCTTGTGGGGAATCCAGCTTCCCGCCTCCCGCTTCCAACCTCCTATGCCTGCCGTCGCGCTGGCGCTACACTGCGGCCAGCCGCCGGCGATTACTTCTGAGGTCGGATGATCCGCTCCCGCGTAGCCTGGTTCGTGTCGCAGCGGCCGCTGGCGATGGCCGCAGGCCTTGTGGCCCTGCTGGCGCTGGCCGGCGGTGTAGCGGCTGGCATCGTTATCGGCGTCGGCGGCTCCGGGTCGTCAGCCCTGGCCACCGAGCCCACGCCCACGCCCACGGCTACCGCGACGCCCACGCCCGTGCCGCCCACGCCCACTCCCGCGCCCACGGGCGCCGGCTTCGATGGCGGGCCCGCTGGGTCCTACGAAGGACGCGCGGCCGAGACCGGGCATCGGCTGGTCATCCCGTCGCTAGGCGTCGACGCGGCTGTTACGGCCCGGACCGTGCCCGAAAGCGGCGTCATGGGTGACCCCAACGGCCCGTGGGACGTCACCTGGTACGACTTCACGAACTTCCCCGGCCTGGGCGGCTACCCGGGCGGAGGCGGGAACTCGGTCTTCGCCGGGCACGTCGATTACGTGAACGTGGGGCCCGCGGTCTTCTACGGCGTCCCGTCTCTAAAACCAGGCGACGTCATCGAGGTACATCGGGCCGACGGCATGGTCGTCAGGTACGCTGTCGATTCGGTGACGTCGCTGTCGCCGTCTTCGGACGAGTGGGGGACGGTGTTCTCGATGGGGCCGCAGGAGAGCGTTACTTTGGTGACCTGCGGCGGCGTCTTCAACCCGGCGACCCGCCAGTACGACACCAGGATCGTCGTCAAGGGGACGAGGATACCGGAGGAGTCGCAGCCGTCAGGCCCTGGCGGGGTGCCGTGAGGATGCGCGTTTCCGCTGCCACCCGCTAGAATGAGAAGCGCGCAGCGCCTGGAAGGAATCCCCGCTTGACTGCCACCTCGCGAATCTGGAATCGCCTCTCCCTTGTGACCATGGGCCTCGGCGTCGCCTCCCTCATCGCTGCCGTCGCGCTGTTCATCGTGCAGGCCGTGCAGATGTCGGGCGAGGCCGGCAAGAGCGGGCCTCAGACGGGCACCGGGTTCAACGCCAGTGCCATCCTCGACACGACGCCGGTCGCCGCGCCTACGCCGACGGGCGTGCCGCCCAGTTCAGCCCCCATCGCCCGGCTGGTGATCCCAGAGATCGCCGTCGACGAGGGCGTGAACCCGGACGGCGTGATGCAGGCGCCCGACGGACCGTGGGACGTCGCCTGGTACGACTTCAGCGCCCGCCCCGGCTTCGTGGGCAACGCCGTGTTCTCCGGACACGTCGACTACGTGAACGTGGGCCCGGCGGTGTTCTGGGACCTGGGCCAGCTCGAGATGGACGACGTGATCGAAGTGCACCTGGAGGACGGAGCGGTGTACCGGTACCGAGTCG
>JBBITS010000091.1:0-9489 GCA_037440665.1 Chloroflexota bacterium | reverse complement strand
TGCCGCACCTGTTCCGCCTCGCGCAGCGGCTGCGCGTCGACGTTGGAGATCACGGGTATCTTCGGAGCGCTCACAGGGCAGCCGGCCAGCGCCTTCGCCATGCTGTCAGCAGCCGGCCGCATGAGCGACGTGTGGAACGCGCCGCTGACGGCCAGGGGAACGGTGCGCTGCGCCCCGGCGGCCCGGGCCAGCTCAAGCGCCCTCTCAACCGCGCCGGGCGGCCCGCCGATGACCACCTGCGCAGGCGCGTTGTCGTTGCACACCTCGGCGCGGGCCTCCGCGCACAAATGGGCCACGGCGTCGAAGGAAAGACCGATGATGGCCGCCATCGTCCCGGGGCTGGCGGCCGCCGCCTCCTGCATCAGCCGCCCGCGCGTCTGCACCAGGCGCACGCCGTCCTCGAAACCGATGGCGCCGGCGGCGACGAGAGCCGTGTACTCGCCCAGGCTGTGGCCCGCCGCGAAAGCCGCGTCCGGGAGCTGCCCAGCGGCGCGGGCGGCTTCGAACAGCGCCATGCTCGTCACGAAGATGGCGGGCTGCTGGTGGACCGTCTGCCGCAGGTCTTCCTCCGGCCCCTCGAAGCACAGCTTCGAAAGCCCGTAGCCGAGGATGGCGTCGGCGCGCCCGAAGACGTCGCGGGCCGCCGCGCTCGCCTCAAAGACGTCGCGGCCCATGCCGGCCTCCTGTGAGCCCTGGCCGGGGAAGACCCAGGCGACACTAGCCATCGCCGGACCGGCCTGGCGACGGCGTCGGCAGAGGGCGGCTATTCGTTGCGGAGTTTCGGCGTAGCAATGTGGAGGGCCTGGCGATCCTTGTAGAACCCGCAACTCGGGCACGCGTGGTGCGGGCGGCGCGGCGCGTGGCAGCGCGGGCACCGATTGAGCTGGCCCACCTTCAGGTGGAGGTGGCTCCGGCGCTTGCCCTGCCTGGCCTTCGGGTACTTTCGCTTGGGAAGCGGCGGCAACTGACGTCTCCGTTTCTTCGCGCGACACCGGGCGCGGCGCCCGGCGTCGGAAGCTCTCGATGTTGACATACGGGCGGAAGTCTAGCAACTTCGACCACCGCTCGTCGAGCGGCGGCGCCGAACAGGCGTGCGCCTCGCCCGCCAGCCGCGCCCCGCACTGCGGGCAAAGGCCCGCGCAGTCGGGCCGGCAGAGCGGCGCCATCGGCTGCGCCATCTCCCAGTACTGGCGCAGCGCCTCGTCGAGGTCCAGCGTGTGACGGGCGTCGATGCGGAAGTTCTCGGCCGAGGGCGCCACCGGCAGGCGCGCGCCGGTGTTCACGTCCACCGTCTGCAGGTACTCCTCTTCGAAATCGACCGCCAGCGGCACGGTCACCGGCTCCAGGCAGCGGCTGCACGACAGATTGGCTCTGCCCTCGGCGTGCGCCTGCACCAGCACGCCCGTCTTCGTGCGTATGAAGCGCGCGTTTCCCGCCAGGCGCACGGCGCCGCCCTCGGCGCCCAGTTTCTCGTCGAAGTCATATTCGCGCGCCGCGCCGACGGATTCCTTGAGGAGCGTGGAGACGTTGTACTGCGGCATGTGGGGAGAGGCCTCGCTGGAAGGATAGCACGCGCTGCCGAGCGCCGTTGCGGCGCCGGAGCGCGCCCGCGGCCGGCGCGATATCTTCACGCCGCGCTTCTTGTCACCGTTCCACCCGCTACCTATAATCGCGACTGTCGCCCGCCTCCAGCGGAGCCAGCGGAGGCGACGCGATCCACGGGCAGGGCTTCCCGCGCCACGGAACTGCGATTCTCATGACGTCTGCTTGCGCCGCCTCTCCCGGAGACCAAGGTAGTTCTCATCTCTTCGAGCGTCGTGGCGCAGAGAGCCTTTCATGCCGGGAGTAGATGATCTCTTCGCGCTCCAAGAGATCGATCTGAGCCTCGACGCCCTGCGGGCGTCGGTGGCCGCCAACGAAGAGGCGCTGGGGGAAACCGAAGAACTGATCGCTGCGCGCGAGCTGCTGCAGCAGAGGGCCGACGCCCTACACGTGGCTCAGCGGCGGCAGCGCGAACTGGAGGCTCAGGTCCAGGCGCTGGACGAGAAGATCGGGCCGCTGGAGCGGAAGCTCTACGGCGGGACCATCGGCAGCCCAAAGGAGCTGGCCGACCTCCAGCAAGACATCGAGAGCATCAAGCGCCGGAGGGGCGCGCTCGAAGACGAGACGCTGGATGCGATGGCCGCCTCGGACCAGACGCAGGCAGACCTGAACGAGGCGCGGGCGGCCCTGGAGACGCTGGAGGCGGAGTGGCGGGCGAGCCAGACGGGACACCGTGAGGAGCTGGCGAGCCTTAGGAAGCAGATAACGGCCGCGGAGGCCGAACGCCAGCGGCGGCTGGCCGGCGTTGACCCGGACCACCTGGCGCTGTACGAAACCCTGCGCCGGACGCGCGGCGGCCGGGCCGTGGCGCGCATCGAGCGGAACGTCTGCGGCGGCTGCCGCATCTCGCTGCCGGTCAGCGTGCAGCAGCGCATCCGCAGCGCCGTCTCGATGGTCCGCTGCCCGAGCTGCGAACGCATTCTGTACAACGGATAGGCATGAAGGCCATCGGCTACTTTCGCGAGGCCCCGGACGCGCCCGAATCGGTCGCCGCGCAGACACGTGCCTTCCTCGAGTACTGCGAGTCGCACGGCTACGAGGTTGCCAGCACCTTCGCCGACACGGGCGGCAACGGAGCCGCGCCGGGCTTCCGCGGGCTGGTCGATTTCCTGCGGCGCCCCGACAAGGGTTTCGTCGTCGTCATCACCAGTTCGCTGCAGGCGCTGGGCGACGACCTGGCGCAGGCGGCGCGCCGCTGTTTCCAGATCGAGGGTCTCGGCGCGTCGGTCCGCTTCATGGACAGCGACACGGAAGCCCCCGACGCGCTGGTCGACGCCTGGGCGCGCAGCGGCAGCGGCGCCATCGGCGAGCGGGTGCGCGCCGCCATGCGTAAGAAGGCCGTCCGCGGCGAGGTTCTCGGCCGCCCGCCCTACGGCTACAAGGTCGGCAACCGCCGCCGCCTGGAGCTGGTGCCCGACGAAGCGGTGGTTGTCCGCTACATCTTCCGTCTGTACCTGCACGAGAACCTGGGCATCCGGCTCATCGCCCGCCGCCTCAACAGCGAGGGCATCAAGACGCGGCGTGGCGGCGCCTGGAGCATGGTGAGCATCCGCGACATCCTGCGCAACCGCGCCTACCTGGGCACCTATGCCCGTTTCGGCGTCCGCGTGCCGGGAAGCCATCCGCCCCTCGTCTCGCCCGAGGACTTCCACGCCGTGCAGGAGCGCCTGAACGCCCGCCGCACGTCGTACACGGAGCGCACCGCGACAGCCTTCCTGCTGTCGGGGCTGCTGCGCTGCGGCCACTGCGGTAACAAGATGATCGGCGTCAGCCGCCGCCAGTCGTGGCACCGCCGCGGGGGCGAGGAGCAGCGCGCCCTCTACCGCTACTACCAGTGCGAGTCGCGCACCAACCAGAGCATGTGCGACTACCACACGCGCACCGCGCAGGAATTGGAGGAAGAGGTCCGCGACCGGCTCGCCCAGCCGCCCGGCAAGGGCAAAGCGTCGCCGGCGCGCTTTCCTCACGCCGGCAACGAGCCGGCCGTGCTGGCCGAGGTTGAGGCCGAACGCCAGCGCCTCCACGCGAAGCTCAAGTCGCTGGACCGCAAGCTCCAGCAGGGCGTCGAGGCCGCTGCGCGTGGCCGCCTGGCCCGTGAGAAGATGCGCAGCCACTCCGTGGACATCGCCCGCCAGCAGCTTGAGGTCGAGGAGCGCCTGGCCGGCCTCGACCGCCGCTCGCGCGAGCAGGCCGACGCCGCCGAGCGCCGCCGGCTCCAGGAGCGCGCCCGCGCCCACCTGCTCGACACCTGGGACGCACTGCCGCTCACGGAAAAGCAGGACCTGTTGCGCGAGGTGGTCGACCAGGTCGTCGTCACCGACGACGCGGTGACGGTGCTGCTGCGGCCGTGAAGGTCGTCGCCTACGCCGACGGCGCCTCACGCGGCAACCCCGGACCGTCGGCCTACGGCATCGTCATCTTCGACGTTGCGGGGAAGGAGCTTCACCGCGCCGGCAAACGCCTCGGACGCGGCACTAACAACCAGGCCGAGTACGCGGGCGCCATCGCCGCTCTGGAGGCCGCCGCCGGCCTGGGCGCGGGCGAGGTCGAGTTGCGCATGGACTCGGAACTCGTCGTCCGCCAGATCAGCGGCCGCTACCGCGTGCGTAACCCCGGCCTGCGGCCGCTGTACAACCGCGTACTCGCCCTCCGGCAGCAGATCGGACGCCTGACGGTCGTCCACGTCCCACGCGAGGAGAACCGCCTGGCGGACCGTCTGGCCAACGAGGCGCTGGACGCCGCCGGATAGGCAGCGGCCGGCTCGCTCCGGGAGCCGTTTGGCCTGCCCATACCCGCCGGTTGTCGCTTTCGGGGCCGGACGGTTTTCCCCAGAATCGTCCCGCTACCAGCCCCGGCCGTTGCAGCCACGAAGAAGGCGAGTCATGGTCCTCCAGAAACCGCGCGCTGGCGTCAACCCGGGCTTCGACGCCGCCATCCGCTACCCGCTGATCGAAAGCGTCCTCAACCGCCGCTCACGGCGCTTCGCCCTCGGCTCCGAAGTGCCCGGCGGCCACTTCCGCTACCGCTCCCGCCAAGCGCCCGTGCCGCTCTCGGAACTGGAGGAGGCGTTCCTCGTCGAGGCGGCGACGGGCGCGTCCGGCCTCATCCTCGGCGACCTGCCCTTCCGCGACGAGCGTTCGCGCCACGTGGGCGGCAACACGCTGGTGTCCTATCAAGGACGGACGTGGCCCAGCCCCTGCTCGTCCCATGGCACGCGGCTCTTCTACTGGAACGACGAGGGCACGTACATGATCCGGCCGGAGAACGCTCCGGCCACCCGCGTCCAGCAGTTCACGCCCGAAAGGCTGGAGGACCAGACGCTGACGGCCCTGCGCGCCACGCGCGTCCAACTCTTCGAGGGCCGCGTAGAGCACCCGCGGTCGTACCCGGCCATGCTGCCCCTGAACATCTGGAGTTCCAACCTTCCCGGCTCGACCATGTTCCTGCCGGTCACCGACGTCACCGAGGAATACATCAACCTCCTGTTCCTGATGTGTGGCTGGCCCGACGGCGGCATCTACCTCATCGACGATCAGAACGGCAACCGCCCCGCAGGAACCGGGCGCTGGGCGAAGGAGGGCCTGCTGAACAAGATGTTCGCCGTGCCGCTGTCGTCGTTCGCGACCGACGTCTCGGCGTTGGAGTCGGGCTTCATCATCCAGAACCTCCTGCTGGCCGAGCAGGCCGCTGGCCTCGGGGGCTGGGTGCACGCTCACCCGTCGGCGCCGATCCTGCTGGGCGGCACGCCGCTCTCGCGCGGGCTCGGCTTCCGCTTCGTCGCGACCAGGAGCGCGGCCGGCAAGCCTGCCTCCGTGCCCGTCGGCATCGACGGCCTGATGGAGGCCTACTGCCCACCTTACTTCCGGACCATGGCCGACGCCGTCGACGCCCTCGTCGAAAAGAAGTTCGGCGAGCAGGGCCTATACGCCGCCGGATCCGAACTGCCCTACGCCCAGAAGAACGAGTTCCTCAACGCGGTGCCGCGTTACACCGACAAGCTCATCCAGTGCGTGAAAGACGTCTGCGCGTACGTGTACGACACCTACGGCCGCTTCCCGTCGCACGTCGACCCCATCACCACCGAGGGCGCGTGGGTGCAGGCACACCACCTTGACCTGGAGTTCTACGACCAGTTCTACGGGCCGGGTTCGTACACCGAGACGCAGGCGCGCCACATGGAGCTGTGGCACGCGGGCGAAGAGGCCTGAGAAAGGGCGCGGACCGCGCTCGCGCGCGGTCCGCGGGCTGCGAAGACCTGGGGGCTACGGGCTCAGGCCGCCGGCCTCACCTTCTCGACGGGCGGGACCTCGGCAGCTTCCTCGCGAGGCAGCCTCGCCCGGGGGGTGAAGGCGCCGGGGACGGCAGTGGCCCGGCGGCCGCACTGCAGGCACACCAGTTCCCACTCGTCCATGTCCCGCTCGGGGAAGAGGTCGCCGCCGCAGCGGGGGCAGGCCCGAAGCTGGAGCTTTACCCTTGCCATGATGGCGCTCCTTTCTGGGTTACCCTGAGTGTAGGCGCGAGGCGCCTAGGGTTTGAGAGCCGCCAGACTCGACCTGAGGGGACCGAACGCTGCGTTTGCGAGGGGCCGCTTGCACCGGCCACGGCGCTTTGCGGGGTCCGAACGGACGGGATGAATGCCACCTCGCTATAATGCAAATGCCATGGACCCCGCGCTGCGCCAGTTGCGCGTGTTCACCATCATCCTGCCGGCGCTCTTCGTTACCATCGTCGAGGCCGCCATCCACCTTGGCATAGGCGACAGGGTCCCGCGCTACGCTGGCGTAGCCATCGCGCTGGCGCTGCTGCTCGCGGGCACGGCCGCGTTCTCCGTGCTGGTGTTCAGCGTCCTGAACATCATCCAGCGCCGCCTCGTGTATCAGAACCGCCAGCTTGCCGCCGTCCATAGCGCCGGCCTGTCGCTGGCGTCGGAGATGCAACTCGACCCGCTGCTCCATAAGTTCGTCGATCTGGCGCGCGAGATCACCATCGCCCGCTACGGCGCTTTGGGCATTCTGGGTCCGGACGGAGAGCTGGAACACTTCATCACCTCGGGCATCAGCGAGGAGGAGCGCGACCGCATCGGCGATCCGCCGGTGGGCAAGGGCCTCCTCGGCGTCATCATCACCGAGGGCGCCAGCCTGCGCCTGAAGGACATCACGAAGGACTCGCGCTCGACGGGCTTCCCACTCCACCACCCGTTGATGCACACGCTCCTCGGCGTGCCCGTGGTTTACAAGGGCACTATCCTGGGGCGCCTGTACCTGGCCGAGAAGGAGGGCGGGCAGGAGTTCACCATCGAGGACGAGGAGATCGTGCGCCTGTTCGCCGCCCAGGCGGCGACGTCCATCGAGGCCGCGCGCCTGCTCCGGCGCTCGCAGGACCTGGCCATCCTCGAGGAGCGCGACCGCATCGGCATGGACTTGCACGACGGCGTCATCCAGTCGCTCTACGCCGTCGGCCTCAACCTTGAGGACTGCGTCGAGATGGCGCACGAGGACCCCAAGCACGTGACGTCGCGTCTTGACAAGGCCATCAACGACCTGAACCAGGTCATCAAAGACATCCGGAACTACATCTTCCACCTGCGGCCGGCCGCCCTCAGCTCCAACGACCTGCGGCAGGCGCTGGAGGACCTGGCGCGCGAGGTGCGCGTCAACTCGCTCATCGAGGTCGACGTCGACTTCGACGGCGTCGACCCGGCCGTCCTCAGCGAGCCGCTGTCGGAGAACCTGTTCCACATCGCCCAGGAGGCGCTGGCCAACGTCGCCAAGCACTCCGGCGCCACCCAGGCGTGGGCGCGCATCGAGGCCGTGGACGGCCACACCGTCCTGACGGTGCGCGACAACGGCCGCGGCTTCGACGCCGCGCGGCCCGGCGGCGTGGGCCACCGCGGGCTGGGTATCATGGCCGAGCGCGCGCGCGCCATCGGCGGTGTCTTCCGGGTCACCAGTGGCGCAGGGCAGGGCACCTGTATTACAGTGGCGGTGCCTCTGGAAGGAGAGGGAACCCGTGCCTGACAACATCCGCGTGATGATCGTCGACGACCACGAGGTCGTGCGCGAAGGGCTGCGCGCGCTCCTCAACCGCCGTCAAGGAATGTCCGTTGTGGGCGAGGCCGGGTCCGTCGAGACCGCCATCGCCGAAGCCCACCGCACCAAGCCCGACGTCATCATCATGGACGTGCGTCTGCCCGACGGCTCCGGCGTCGAGGCCTGCCGCGAGATCCGCGAGGAAGAGCCCTCGGTCAAGGTCATCATGCTCACGTCCTACGCCGACGAGGAGGCTGTCATCGCGTCCATCCTCGCGGGCGCGTCCGGCTACCTGCTGAAGCAGACGCGCGGACAGGCGCTGGCCGACGCCATCGCCACCGTCGCCCGCGGCGAATCCCTCCTCGACCCCGCTGTGACCACCAAGGTCATGGAGCGCGTGCGTACCGGCACCGGCCGCGAGGACGACGAGCTGGCCCAGCTATCCGAGCAGGAGCAGAAGATCCTGACCCTCATCGCCGAGGGCAAGACCAACAAGGAGATCGCAGCCCAGATATACCTGAGCGACAAGACCGTCAAGAACTACGTCAGCAGCATCCTCAGCAAGCTGAACCTCCGCCGCCGGTCCGAGGCCGCCGCGTTCATCGCGCGGCGCGAGAGCCGCCGCCAGACCTGATTGCCCCGGCCCTTCCCGGAACGTGAGGAGCTTCCCTGAGGGGGTTTCTCCGCATTTCCGCCGCCAGCGGGCCAAACGGCCCACGACGGCGGGCCGCTCGCCCCTTACGAGGCGGTGGGTTTTCTGCGCACCATGCTTCGCAATCGGAATATCGGGAGGCGCCTGTTTGGATACCCCTACCATCGACCGTGGCGTGCTGTCGATCCTCGTGATCGACAACGACGAACGCGTCCGCCAGGGCTTGCAGCGCCGCATGGAGCGGACTGGCGACATCCGCGTGGCCGCCGTAGCCGGCCTGGGGGACGACGTAGCGGCCCTGGCGCGCCGGCTTTCGCCTGATGTCGTGCTCCTGGAGCTGCGCGGCCCGGACGGCGCGGCGCTGGCGCTCTGCCGGGAGCTATCCGAGATCGCGCCGGTGCTGATCCTCAGTTCCTACCTGACGCCGAAGGAGTGGGGGCAGGCGCGCGCAGCCGGCGCCAGCGACTTCCACCTGAAACAGATCGGGCTTGCGGGCCTTGTGGAGAAGATCCGCGCGGTGCGCGAGGAGTGGCGGCAAGCGCGCGGGCGCTGACGCGCCGTTGGCGCTGGACAAAGGCGAAGGCCCCGGGCCTGCGTGAGGCCGGGGCCTTCATGTAAGCCCTGGCAGTGGCCTATTTTCCACACCCCGTTGCCGGGGCAGTATCGTCGGCGCTGAGGCGTTTCACTTCCGTGTTCGGGATGGGAACGGGTGGTTCCGCCTCGCTCTGACCACCAGAAGCTTATTCCTTTGGTAGCGGGAGGGGGATTCGAACCCCCGACCTTCGGGTTATGAGCCCGACGAGCTGCCACTGCTCCATCCCGCGTCGCGCTGTCCTTCCGGGGAAGGACGGAACTGAACATGGGTCAGGCGCTTCGCGCGAGTCATGCGCGCGCTTTAATGTAGGTCAAGCCCTCGACCATTAGTACGGCTCAGCTCAATCCGTTGCCGGACTTACACCTGCCGCCTATCGAACGGGTGGTCTGCCCGTGGTCTTACTCTCCGCCGAAGCGGAGATGGGAAGCCTCATCTTGAGGTGGGCTTCGCGCTTAGATGCCTTCAGCGCTTATCCCGTCCGGACTTGGCTACCCGGCGGTGCTCCTGGCGGAACAACCGGTACACCAGAGGTCCGTTCACCCCGGTCCTCTCGTACTAAGGGCAGACCCCCTCAAATCTCCTGCGCCCGCGCCGGATAGAGACCGAACTGT
>JBBITS010000090.1:8115-9538 GCA_037440665.1 Chloroflexota bacterium | reverse complement strand
CCATCGTTCCTTCGCCGGGCCATACCGAGGCCCACGCCAGCGTCGTCATCAAGTCGGGGCGCGAGACCGCCATCTACGTCGGCGACATCGCCCAGACCAGCGTCCAGTTGGAGCGCACGGCGTGGGTGTCGGCGTTCGACCTCCTGCCGCTGGTTTCGATGGAGACGAAGAAGCGTCTGGTCGAGCAGGCCATCGAGCAGCGCTCGCTGATCATCGCCGTTCACTGCCCTTTCCCCGGCCTCGGGCGCATGGAGCGCACCGAGGACGGCAGGCGCCGCTGGATCGCCGTCGCGCCGGAGCCTCCCGCGGAGCCCGCATGAGCGGCGCCCCCTCCGCCCTCCGCCGGACCGCGCTCTACGACCTCCACGTCGCCCTGGGAGGGCGCATGGTCTCCTTCTCCGGATGGGAGATGCCCATCCAGTACCAGCGCGGCATCGTCGACGAGGCGCGCGCCGTCCGCGAGCACGCAGGCGTCTTCGATGTGTCCCACATGGGGCGGCTGTTCGTCGTTGGACTCGACGCCGCGCGCTTGGTGCGCAAGGCGGTCACGTACAACGTCGTCGCGCTCCCCGAAGGCCGAGGGCACTACACGCTTCTTTGCAGCGACGACGGCGGGATTCTCGACGACCCCTACGTGTACCGGCTCGACGCCGGGCGATTCCTCGTCGTCGGCAACGCGGCCAACGCTGAGTTTGACCGGGATCGCATCGCCTCGTTCGCGGAGCCGGGCTGGGACGCAGAACTACTCGACCGGCAGGCCGAGACTGTGATGCTGGCGCTTCAGGGGCCGGAAGCGGCGAACTACGCGTCGCGCATCGTCAGCCCGGAGTTGCAGACGATGCGCAAGCGGCAATGCCTGGAACTGCCCTTCGAGCGCGTCAAACTCTTCGTGTCGCGCACGGGTTACACGGGCGAGGACGGGTTCGAAATCGTGACCTCCGCCGAGGCCGGACGGCTTCTCTGGACGCGCCTGCTGGCTGAGGGTGTCGTTCCTTGCGCCCTGGGCGCCCGCGACGTCTTACGCCTCGAGGCCGCGCTGCCGCTCTGGGGCCAGGACATCGATGCCTCGACGAACCCCTACGAGGCCGGCCTGGGCTGGGTGGTGACTCTGGACGACGGCGCGGACTTCGCCGGGCGCGCCGCGCTGGAGCGCCTTCGCGAGGCTGCTCCCGAACGGACGCTGGTCCACCTCAGAGCGCAGGAGCGCGGCGTCATGCGCCACGGGCAGGCGGTGTTGCACGGCGGGCAGACGGTGGGTACAGTCACCAGCGGTGGCTTTTCTCCCACCCTCGGCGTGAGCATCGCCATGGCTTACGTGCCCGCCAGCCTGGCCGCCGAGGGGACCGAACTTGCTGTGGACGTGCGCGGCAGGCCGCTCCGGGCCCAGGTGGTCCGGCGGCCCTTCTACCGGCGAAAGGACGCG
>JBBITS010000090.1:5357-8068 GCA_037440665.1 Chloroflexota bacterium | reverse complement strand
CACGAATGGTTGCGCGCCGCCGGCGACGAGGCGATGGTTGGCATCACGGCCTACGCGCAGGACCAGCTCGGCGACGTCGTCTACGTCGACCTGCCAGAGCCCGGCGCGCAGGTACGCCAGTTCGAGAAGATGGGTGAGATCGAGTCGGTGAAGACCGTGTCAGACCTCTACTCGCCGCTGTCCGGCGAGGTCATCGCTGTCAACGAGGCGCTGGCGGATAAGCCCGATCTGGTGAACAGCGATCCCTATGGTGAGGGCTGGCTCGTGCGCGTAAGAATCGCCGACCGGAACGAGCTGGAGAAGCTGCTGAGCGCGGCTGACTACCGGGCGTACGTCGAGCAGGAAACCACGGGCTAGAGCGCCAGAACGCACGTCGATGCCCCACCCGTACATACCCGCGACAGAAGATGACCGGCGGCGCATGCTGGAGGCCATAGGCGTCGCGTCCGCCGAGGATCTCTTCAACGACATCCCGGCCGAGTATCGCTCGCCGGACATCTACCTTCCGCCGCCCCTGTCCGAGGTGGAGCTTGTGCGGGAGATGACGGCGCTGGCGGCCGCGAACGGAGCCGCCAGCGGGATGGCCTGCTTCCGGGGCGGCGGCGCCTATAACCACTTCATTCCGTCGGCCGTCGCGGCCATCATCTCTCGGGGAGAATTCGCCACCGCTTACACACCTTACCAGCCTGAAGTGAGCCAGGGCACACTCCAGACCATCTTCGAGTTCCAGTCGATGGTGTGCGAGCTGACGGGCATGGACGTGGCCAACGCCGGCATGTACGACGGCGCCAGCGCGCTGGCCGAGGCGTGCCTCATGGCGTGCGCCGTCACCGGGCGCGAGCGCATCGCCATCTTGGCGTCCGTGAACCCCCATGCCATCGCCGTCGTGAAGACGTACGCGTTGGGCAGGGGCCACCCCGTGGACGTCCTGTGGGACAGCGAAGTCGACTCCCTCCTGACGCCGGAGCACGCGTGCCTGGCCGTTCAGCAACCCGACTACTTCGGCCGGGTGTCGCCGGACGCAGACGCCTGGGCCGAGGCGGCGCACCGGCGCGGCGCTCTCTTCATCGCCTCTGTCGAGCCGGTGTCGCTGGGCATGTTCCGGCCGCCCTCGGCCTACAGCGCCGACATCGCCGTGGGCGAAGGGCAGCCTCTGGGCGTGCCTCTGAACTTCGGCGGTCCATACGTCGGCCTGTTCGCGTGCAGGCAGGAGTACGTGCGCCACATGCCGGGCCGCATCGCCGGGCGGACAAACGACGTCGACGGGCGCACCGGGTACGTGCTGACGCTGCAGACACGCGAGCAGCACATCCGCCGCGAGCGGGCAACGTCCAACATCTGCACCAGCCAGCAGCTTGTGGCGCTGGCCTTCACCGTGACTCTTTGCTTGCTGGGTAAGACCGGGCTGCGCCGCATGGCTGAACTCTGCTACCACAAGGCGCATTACGCCGCATCGCGCATCTCGTCGCTGCCCGGATATCGGCTGGTGTTCGACGGGCCGTTCTTCAACGAATTCGTCGTCGCCTGCCCGCGATCCATCGCCGAGGTGAACGAACGCCTCCGGATCGGGGCATTCTGGGCGGGATCGACTGCTCCCATCAGTTACCGGACGACCGGAACGGTGCCCGGCACGCGATGCTCCTTGCCGTCACGGAGATGAACACGCGCGAGGAGATAGACCGGCTGGCGGAGGCGCTGGCGGAGATCGGACGGGGCTGAAGATGGGGCGACCGTGGCGAAACGAGCGTCGCTGGATTCGGACGATGGGCTAATGAAAGCGCGAAGCATGGCCGACGAACGTCGTCTCTCGCAGGAGCCGAACCTCGGGACTCTGCTCTCGTTCGACCTCTCGCGACCGGGCCGCGTCGGCGTGAGCCTGCCGCCTCTCGACGTGCCCGAGGCAGAGCCGCCGCCGTCGCAGCTCCAGCGCGAGGACCTGACGCTGCCTGAGATGTCGCAACTCGACGCCGTGCGCTACTTCACCCGGCTTTCGCAGCGCAACTGGGCCATCGACACGCACTTCTACCCTCTGGGCTCGTGCACCATGAAGTACAACCCGAAGGTGGACGACGCCGTCGCCGCCCTGCCGGGCTTCGCCGGCGCGCACCCGCAGCAGGACGACGCCGAGGTCCAGGGCGCGCTTCGGCTGATGTGGGAGCTTCAGGAGGCGCTGGCCGCCGTCACAGGCATGGTGGGCGTCTCGTTGGCGCCCGCCGCGGGCGCCCACGGCGAACTGACGAGCATCCTGATGATCCGCGCCTACCTCGACTGGTACGAGGGCCTGGCTCCGGGCAAGCAGCCATCGTACCAGCGACGCGTGCTTGTCCCCGACTCGGCGCACGGCACGAACCCCGCCACGGCCGCCATGGCCGGCTTCGAGGTGGAGAGCATTCCCTCCGACGTTGACGGCAACATGGACCTGGCGGCTCTCGAAGCGTCCCTCACCGACAACGCGAAGGGGCGGGTGGCCGCCGCGATGGTCACCTTGCCCAGCACCCTCGGCCTGTTCGATCCCAACATCACCCGCATCGCCGACCTCGTCCACGAGCACGGCGCACTCCTCTACGGCGACGGCGCCAACATGAACGCGATGCTCGGACAGGTGAGGCCGGGCGACCTCGGTTTCGACGTGCTGCACCTGAACCTGCACAAGACGTTCGGCACGCCCCACGGCGGCGGCGGGCCAGGTGCGGGGCCCATCTGCGTCCGCG
>JBBITS010000090.1:0-5326 GCA_037440665.1 Chloroflexota bacterium | reverse complement strand
CTTCTTGCCCGATCCTCACGTTCGCAAGACCGCAGCCGGGTTCGAGCGCTACGCGCCGGAGCGCAGCATCGGCCGCGTCGGGATGTTCCAGGGAAACTTCGGGGTGCTCGTCCACGCCTACGCCTACGTCCGCTCGCTGGGGGCCGAAGGCTTGCGCGAGATCAGCGAGACCGCGGTGATCAACGCGAACTACGTCCTCACGCGCCTGCGCGACGCCTATCGGCTGCCCTTCGGCCGCCGCTGCATGCACGAGGTCGTCTTCTCGGGGTCGAAGCAGCGGGCGAAGGGCGTGCGCACGCTCGATATCGCCAAGCGGCTCATCGACTACGGCTTTCATCCGCCGACGGTGTACTTCCCGCTCATCGTCGACGAGGCGCTGATGATCGAGCCCACGGAAACCGAGAGCCTGGAAACGCTGGACGCCTTCTGCGACGCCATGCTCGCCATCGCCCGCGAGGCGGAGGAGACGCCGGAGGTTCTGCACGAAGCCCCGGTCAGCACGCCGGTGCGCCGCCTGGACGAGGCGACGGCCGCCCGCAAGCCCCGGCTCCGCTGGCGGCCCACCCCGGCAGGCGGAGTTGAGCAATGAAATTCCACTACTACCCCGAGACGGACTCGCTTTACATCGACCTCGTGGATCGGCCCAGCGCGGACTCCCGAGAGGTGATGCCGGGCGTCGTCCTTGACTTCGACGCGGAGGGGCGACTCGTGGGGATCGACATCGATCAGGCCAGCAAGATCGTCGATCTCTCCAGGGTGGAAGTCGAGGACTTGCCCGTCGAAGCGACCCCGACGAAGCCGCGCTGAGCGCGCGAAGCGTCAGCCGTCAAGGACCGGGTCTCAGTACTGCCACCACTGGTACCACTTGCCCAGAGGCAGGGTGAGGATCACGAGGTCGTGGGGGCGTCCGTCCGAGCCGCGCAGCAGCTCCGGCACAACGGCGGAGCGGATAAAACCGAGACGTTCGAAGGCCGCGATGGCGTCTTCCTCGACGTCGGACACCAGTTCGGCTATGACCTTCTCGATCTCGGAGTCGGCGGCGATGTCGCACAGCTCTTTGACCAGCGCGCTGCCCAGGCCTTTGTTTCGCCATTCGGGATGAACGACAACGCGGACCTCAGCGACGTGCTGCCGGGCGACGGCGCGGCGGCGGATCAGCACGGCATCGGCCACAACGTCGCTGCCAGAGAGCGCCAGGAGGGGAAGGGCGCGGTCGTAGTTCATGTTCTCGGCCCAACTGTAGATGACCTTGGGGTTGGCGACGTCCTCCTTCAGGAAGAGCCGGTCGCCGGCCGGGATTCTCTGGAAGAACTTTACCAGGCGTTCGGCGTCCGTCTTCTCCATAGGACGCATGACGACTGGAGCGCCGTCGCGCAGCACAGCTTCCTTCGGGTACGCCGTTAGCTTGTAGACAGGCACGCCATCCTCCTTTGCGTTCCCAGGCGGTCGCCTTCAGTCTGGTGTCCGGAGGCCTGCGGAGCAACTTCCATACCTCCCGAAGGCCTGCGGCCGGATCGCCCGGTGCTGCGGGGCGCAAGACACATGAAAGGCCCCGGGCATTTGCCCGCGGCCTTGTCTTTCGATTGTTCGTTTTGTGACGCTGCCGGCGCCCTTCGTCTTCTCCCGCGTCCGGCCTCACTATGGCCGAGAGGGCGTCGCCTCAACCGTTCCTTCGGCTGGGTCCTCCGCCCGCATTCCGCGCCTTCGAGCGTTACCTTTTCAGCGGGTTACGGGTCGGGGCGCCGGGTCCGCCAGCGACTCCACATCGCACACCCTTTACGCTCGTCTCACCTCCTCTCACTTATATTTTACCACTACCTGCGAGCGTCAAACGTGCCGATGGTCATGCTCTGGCGGTCCACCCGTTGCAAGCCGCGCAGGCAGCGCGAAGTAGACGGCAGGGCTCGCCTGCCGCCCGCTGCCAGGTTTCGTGTCCGGGCCTGCTACAGAGCGCCGCCCTCGATGACGCCGTCGTACCACTCGGGGTCGGCCTGCAGGTGCGACCTCAGTTGCCGGTACCAGGCGTCCTGCTCCGGGTCGCTGGCGTTGGCGCGGTAGGTGGCTTCGTCAGCGAACACCGCGACGCCCATGATGTCGCCGCCATCATTGTGCACCGCGTAGCTGGCGATAGCGCCCTTTGCCTTCGGCCCGCGCTCCTGACGCCATCGCCGGAACATGTCGATGACGGCCTGCGTCTCACCCGCCTTGGGCTTCATCCTGTAGACAGTTCCAAACATGTGGCGACCTCCGTGGAATTGGTTCAGGAACCTAGTGTAGGTCCATGCGGCGGGCATTTCAATCACTTCTTGGGGCAAATTGCCCGCCTTGTTTTCCGATGCTACCAGTTGGCCTGTAGCCAGCCGCCGTCGAATCGGCTGAGGTCGATCGCGGGCTGACTTACTGCTTCGCCCCGTTGCCGGATGGACGTGCCACCGGCGCCCAATCGTCCCATTCCTGCTCGCGCCAAGCCTCGACGCCGATCAGGGGCACGAACCGGCACTCGCCCAGACGCCGCAGCGCCGTTCCCTCCGGAAGCTGGGTCACCAGCACCAGTTCCTGTATCCGTCGGGAGCCCACAGGGATGACCATCCGGCCTCCGGGTTTCTGGAGCTGGTCTACTAGAGCGCCTGGCACTCGTGGCGCTGCCGCCGTCACGATTATGGCGTCGTAGGGTGCGCCTTCAGGCCAGCCCAGACCGTCGAGCGCCAGGCGCACTGCGACGTTCGTGTAGCCCAATTCCCGTAGCGTGGCCTCCGCGCGCAAAGCTAGCTCGGGAACCCGCTCGACCGTCACCACGTCCTTCCCCAGTTCGGCCAGGATGGCGGACTGGTAGCCGGAGCCGGTACCGATCTCGAGCACGTGCTCGTCGCCCCGCAGTTCCAGGCGCTCGGTCATGACCGCGACGATGAGCGGCTGCGAGATAGTCTGGTCGTGGCCAATGGGAAGGGGGCGATCCTCGTAGGCGTAGGCGTGCAGTTCTTCCGGAACGAACCGCTCGCGAGGCACCCTGGCCATGGCGGCCAGCACACGCTCGTCGCGGACCTCTATCCGAATGAAGTCCACCATTCGCCGTCGCGCCGCCTCGTAGTCGGTCGTCATGGCGTCAGCATACCCCGGAAGGGGCGGCGTGTAACGTGCCGCCCGCCGGCTTCGCTACCGGCCCGGGAGCGCTGCGGCCAACGTATCGCGGGTCAGGCCGCGACCTGGGCCTTGAGCACAAGGTACTCGTGAATGGCGGCAGCAGCCCTCCGTGCGGCGGCCAGCGCGGTGACGACGAGGTCGGGCCCGTGCACGCAGTCGCCCGCCGCGAAGACGCCAGGCCGGGTGGTTTCGCCGGTCTCGGCGTTGGTGATGACGAGGCCGTTGGGCCTGCTCTCGATTCCTGCCCCCGATTCCGTAACCACTGCGTCCACCGCGTAGCCGACGGCCACAACGACGATGTCGGCGGGCAGGACGAAGTTCGAGCCCTCGATGGGTTCGGGGCGGCGCCGGCCAGAGTCGTCGGGCGCGCCGAGCCTCATGCGCTGACACTCGACGCCCGAGACGCGGCCCTCAGGCCCGGCGATGAAGCGCAGCGGCGCGGTGAGGTACTCGAAGCGCGCGCCCTCCTCCTTCGCGTGGATGCGCTCCGCCTCGCGGCCGATCATCTCGGCCTCAGTGCGGCGGTAGACCAGAGTGACGTTTTCTGCGCCCAGACGTATGGCTGTCCGCAGGCAGTCCATGGAGGTGTCGCCGCCTCCGACGACGACGACGTTGCGCGGCGGCGGCAGCGGTTCGCGCAGGCGTTCGGGCAGACGCTCGGGCGGCAGGTTGGCGCGCACCAGGAACTCCGTGGCAACCATCACGCCCGGCAGGTCCGCGCCTGGAACGTCGAGGCGGTTGTCAACGCCCGCGCCGAAGGCCAGGAACACGGCGTCAAACCCCTCTTCGAAGAGATCCTCGACGGTCTTGTCACGTCCAATGTACGTGTCGCCGGCGAACTGGACGCCCAGGTTGTGGAGAAGGAAGTCCACCTTGACGTCCACGAGCCGCTTGTCGAGCTTGAAGCTGGGGATGCCGTAGGTGAGCAGCCCTCCAGGCTCCGGCCACGCGTCGAACATCGTCACCGTGTGCCCCTTTTTCACCAGTTCCTCGGCCGCGGCGAGGCCCGCCGGGCCCGCGCCCACAATGGCGACGCGCTGAGCCGTGGGCGTCACGTCCTCGGGAGCCGGATAAGCCCGAGCTTCGCGAAGCTGGTCGGCCAGGAACGCTTCGAGACGGCCGATGGCCACGGGCTTGTTGTTCTTGCCTACGACGCAATCGCCCTCGCACAAGCGCTCCTGCGGGCAGAGGCGTCCGCACATGTCGGACAGGCTGCTGGTCTGCTGGAACACAAGGGCGGCGCCGATGACGTCGCCGTTCTCGAGCTTCAGGAACGCGCCGGGGATGTCGTTGTGGACGGGGCAGGCCTTCTGGCAGGGAGCCGCCGGGCACTGGATACAGCGCAGCGCCTCGGTCTTCGCGGTCTCCAGGTCAATCGGAAGGGCCACCTCACCGAAGTTGCGTACGCGCTCCGCCGGAGGTTGCTCGGGCATGGGCTGCGGGGGAATCTGCAGCCGCGCCTTGCGGTCCACCGGGGCCGGGGCGGTAACGTCGGTCAACAAACGGCCCTTCTCATTTGTGCGGTCTGTCACTATCAGCTTACTCAACCCGTCAGCCGTAGCCAAGGCGGCCGCGCCGCGGGTCCTCTGGGATTGTCGGCGCTGGCGGCGCTATGGTGCATGGGAGAAGGCCACCTGACGACGGGCCGGATGGACCTCATCGTGTGGGGCTTTGCTCGACGCTCCCACCTTACGCAGATATCATTTCTCCACCATGCTCGCCTTCACCAAGATGCAGGGCGCCGGGAACGATTTCGTCGTCATCGAAGCCGAGGGCAGCGAACGCGACTGGGCGGAACTGGCGCGTCGCATATGCGACCGCCACTTCGGCGTAGGCGCCGACGGACTCCTGCTAACGACGCCATCGGCCGTGGCGGACGCGCGGATGCGCATCTTCAACGCCGACGGCTCCGAAGCTGAGGTGTGCGGGAACGGCGTCCGCTGCGTGGCCAAACTCCTCGTCGAGCGCGGCAGCGTCCCCGGCGATACGTTTCAGTTGGAGACCGGCGTGGGCGTGCTCACCGTCGAGGCTTTCCGCAAGGGCGGCCGCATCGTGCGTGTACGGACGTCGATGGGCCGGCCGCGTTTCGCGGCGGCTGACGTGCCGGCGGCGGTCGAGCAGGAGCCTCCGCTGAAGAACGTGCCGCTGATGGTCGAAGGCCAGACGGTGTCGGCTACGCTGCTCT